>JANPCS010000428.1:0-4753 GCA_031431065.1 Hyphomicrobiales bacterium
GGTAACTGGGTGCTGTTCCGCCTGCGCGAGGAGGACATGGGCGGTGCTCTGGCGCGCTCGATCGTCGATCTCCTGCCCGGCGCCGATCCGGTTCTGGCAGGCGATCTGGCACGGCTCGAGGATATTCGGGCGAGGCGGGCCGAAGCCGCCGCAAAGTATTTTCGCGATAATGCCGCCCGCTGGGAACAGTTGCGCTCGTTGCATGTTCGTGAAGAAGACGTCGAGCACGCCATGGTGCGGCTGGCCGGCAGGCACGCCATCAAGCTGCATGTCGATCTCGGCACCGGCACCGGCGCCGTGCTCAGGCGTTTTTCCTCCCGCGCCCAGCAATCGATCGGCATCGATTCAAGCCGCGACATGCTGGCCATGGCGCGGGTGAACCTCGAGGCGGCCAGCATCCGCAACGCCCAGGTGCGCCACGGCGAAATCTATGCCCTGCCCTTTCCCGATGGCTTCAGCGACTTCGTCACCATTCATCAGGTTCTCCACTTCCTCGAGGACCCGGTGCGGGCCCTGGGCGAAGCCGCGCGTATCCTGAGCCCCGGCGGCCGCCTGATGATCGTCGACTTCGCCCCCCATGATGTCGATGAACTGCGCACCGCCCACGCTCATAGGCGCTTAGGCGTCGCCGCCGAACACATGGCGCAATGGCTGCACCGCGCCGGCCTCAACCTGGCGCAGCATGACGTGCTGCCCCCGCCGTGGCGCAAGGACGGCACCGGGCTCACTGTGTCGCGGTGGCTGGCCCAGGCACCGCTGGCGCCCGCTGTTTCCCCCGCGATTCCCCGATTGGACACTGCCTCATGATCGCCTTTGCCGAAGATGTTTCCGGGATCACCGTGTCCTTCGAGTTCTTCCCACCGAAGCATGAGTCTGACGAGAGCTTCTGGCGCGCCATCGCCAAGCTGGAGACTGTGCATCCGCAATTTGTCTCCGTCACCTATGGCGCCGGCGGCACGACGCGTGACCGTACGCTGAAGACCGTGGCCCGCATCGCCGCCGAAACCAGCCTCAAGCCCGCCGCGCACTTGACCTGCGTCGGCGCCAGCAAGGACGAGGTGAACGAGGTGGTGCGCGACTTCCAGGCCGCCGGCGTCCGCCATATCTTGGCGCTGCGCGGCGATCCGCCGGGCGGCGTGGGCACCAGATTTGTTCCGCATGCTGACGGTTATCGCAATGCCGCAGACCTGGTACGCGGCATCCGCGATCTGGGCGACTTCGAAATCTCGGTCACGGCCTACCCCGAGCGCCACCCCGAATCCGTTTCGATCGAGGAAGACCTGGCCTTCATGGCCGACAAGGCCGAGCATGGTGCATCCAGAGCCATCTCGCAGTTCTTCTTTCACAACGCGTTCTTTTTGAGGTTGCGTGACCGCATCGCGGCGCGCGGCATCGACATCGAGCTGGTGCCGGGGATATTGCCCATCACCTCATTCGCCAGGGTCAGCGAATTCGCCGCCAAATGCGGCGCCCATGTCCCACCAGCCCTCGCCCAGCGCTTTCACGGCCTCGATGAGGAGCCCGAAACCCGCAACCTCGTCGCCGCCATGGTCGCTGCCGAACAGGTGGCGGCGCTGCGGCGCGAAGGCGTCAACCACTTCCACTTCTACACCCTGAACCGCGCCGACCTCGTCTACGCCATCTGCCGCGTTCTGGGCCTGGGGAGTGTTGCCGAAGCGGCGTGAATGGCAGCGATTCGCAGCGCTTTTTGACGCAAAATCAGCACGTCTGGACGCCAGGTGCGGGGCGGAATTGCCGGACCGTGTCAGGCAAGTTGAGATTGCAATCGGCGCTGATCATGACGGCTTCCGGTTGCTTGGGCGTGTTGGAAACTGCTTGACTCCGTCAGGCGGTTTAGGTATAAATTCCGAGATGTACCGGACCCCTTCGATCTTGCGCCTCAGCGTGCATCGTGAAGCCAAGCCGGAGCCCGTTGCAACTCTTAACGCCCCGTCCAAGCCGCCCGTGGCCCAATGCGCCGCCTTCATCCGCCTCTGCCGCGATCATCTCATGCCGCTGCTTGACCGCTCCGCGATCGCGACGCCAAAGGAACTCCGCATCCTGAAAGAGCTGAGGTCCGAACGCGGCGACTGCGCCGCGGCAATCAGCACCTCGCTCGCCATCGATGACGGCGAAATGAGCCGCCTGATCGCCAGGCTCGCGGCCCGGAACCTGCTGAGCAAAACCCCGGCCACCGACCGCCGCAAATCCGCCCTCTGGCTCACCCCCACTGGCCGCGCCCTCGTCGATCGCAACAATTGGGCAGAGTACAGCCTGCTGGAAGCGCGGCTGGAGGGGCTGACCCCGGCGGAACAAAGCACCTTGCGCCAGGCCATGGCGGCGGTGACGGCATTGCTCTGTGGAGCGGGCGCGGAGTGAACAGGGCGTCCACTGTGGACGCATGGGGAGCCCCGGCCACATTTATATTCTGACGAAATGCGGCATGCACTGTAACTATGATATCAGTTTTACATTATAAAACAAGGGTTTAAGAATTAAACGCACTGGCACCGGAAACCTCTACAACGCGAACGGCGGCACGGTGGACGGCAACTTCACGGCAAACACCGCCGCGATCCCCATCGACGTACGCTCCGCCGTGGCGCCTCAGCCCGGCGGCGCGTACGTCGTTACTTATCAAAGCAGCGCGACAAGTGGAATTTTCATCGTTCGCGGCCAGCGCTTTGATGGCGACTAGCTGAGGGAGCGCGGGAACAACGAGGCGGGTGCTGAACTGCGACCGTTACCCGATTGAATGCACCTCCACTATAACCTGCCACCGTAACCCGGAGTGAATCGCGGTTGGCCAGGCAAGCCGCATGGTACATTTAGAAAAAGATCTTTAAGTACATTTTTTCCGACGGAAATCAGCTTCGAAAGCGTCTTTCCTATGTAACCAGAAAAAGGCCGCGTGATCATGCAAGCACTGTCAAACTTTCTCAAGACCTTGCAGCATCGCGGCACCGTGGCGACGGCCCACACATGGTCAACCAGATGGGTGCATTGGGCGGCAGCTCTGCTTTTGGTCTTCAGCGCAGTCGCCAATGGTGAAAACACCGGTGCCCTGTTCAGTTCCAGCGCCATGATGACGGAAGTCATCGTAGGAGCAGGCATTGCGATCCTCTATGGTTATCTCTGGTTCTGGGTGCGTGGCTCTGGCGGCGGCTCACGCCTGCCCAAGGATGCCCCGCGTTTGGAACAAATGTTGGCCCGCGCTGTTCATTACACAATCTACGCCAGCATCGCCGCTATCCTCGCCAGCGGCTTTGCCATGGCTTATCTCGCACCCACAGATGTCGTCGTCAGTGCGCCCGCCCAACGGATTATCAGTATGACAACTGAATTTTCCTTCGCACGCGCATTTCACCGATTTATGTCAGTTGCGCTTGGCGGCGCTGTCGGCCTGCATATCGCGGGCGCATTGTGGCATCGCCTTGTGCGGCATGATGGCGTGATGCAGTCAATTGGATTGTGGAGAAAGAAATAGGCGCATAAGGAATTCACCAAGAATACTTCCGAAACCCTGGAGCGTAAGAGATTTCCCGAGATAACAAAATGAAACTGCATCGACATTACACAGAACACGCAAATTCTACGAGTGCGTTACCTGTGCTTTTGAGCCTAATGGGTCATAAGCTGCGGCAACAGTCGGAAATCACACCATGCAATTTTCGGACCAACATATGAACTATGTGCGGCGGCAAGTCGTCACGGGCTATGCGGTGCTAAAGAATTTCGCCTCTCCTGACATGTCACCCCGCATGTTCTTTCTGGATTTTTATGTCTATCCTCCCGTTATTCTTGTATGTCTATTCTTTGCCTTCGACCACGGTGGTTTGGAGCAGTGGCTAAAGTCAGCGGCGCTCATTGTTTCGGGCTTTTGGTTCTGGACGTTGACAGAATATGTGGCCCACCGTTTCGTTCTGCACCGGGTTCCGGTTTTTGCGACATTGCATAAAGCCCATCATGATGAACCCCACGCATTGATTGGTACGCCTACTGTTTTCTCATTAGTGGTGTTTTATTGTTTCGCATTTTGGCCGGTTGCCGAGCTTGACGGAATGCGACCAGCGGCGTCTTGGTTCGCAGGGCTTCTGATAGGATATTTGCTCTATGTCACCGCTCACTATCTTGTTCATCATGTAGGCAGTGGAGGCTTCCGCATTATCAAAAAATTGAAACGTCAACACGCCCTGCACCATCACGGAGAAGCAGACTGCAACTTCGGTGTCACCACCAGTTTTTGGGATCGTATGTTTGGCACCTTGTCGGCCTCGCACCGGTAACTAGAACCGGAAATTTGCTAATTAGCATGAAATTCATAACATTGCTCTCGTGAGATTATCGAATTGGAAACTGGAAAAATATCTACGCGACCTTTTCCGCAGATGGATGCAACAAAACAACAACTGCACTGATGATGGCAAGGATTACGGTGATGTGGTGGACAGCGCCCGCTCTCGGCATCGAAACGTGCCATGATGGTTCTGTTGAGTGCAACCTTCAAAGGAGCCATCCACCATGGATACCATTACCAGCATCGGCCTTGATATCGCAAAGACGAGTTTTGCGGCCCATTGCGCGGCTTCATCCGGCAAAGAAATCAAGATTACGGTGATGTGGTGGACGGCGCCCGCCAACGGCATCTGATGTGCCAAGATGGGTCTGTTGCAAGAACCAACGGGAGAACCATCCACCATGAAGAATTCTGCCACAGAAACAACCATCCACACAATCGGTCTTGATATCGCGA
>JANPCS010000429.1:0-3695 GCA_031431065.1 Hyphomicrobiales bacterium
AATTTCCGAAGCTCAACGCCAGCCGGGCCTTGGAGGCAATGATTGGTCTTATGGCAGCCGACAAGGGCGGGAGATTGCTGCAAATGCGGCGGAAAGGTGAAATCTTTACACTCCTGTCATCAAGGCCGTCATCAGGCCGTGACGAAGGCTTGCCAGCGCCCGGGAATGAGTCCATTCTCGAATCCGGGTGTTGACCCCGTCACCATCGGGTGGGGCTGTTGGACAAAACCGAAGACATAATATCGCTCCGGCCCTGGGACGCTGGCTCCCCGGCCGGACAGACAGAAGCCAGGGACCGGGCCGCACGGCAAAGCCCGCAGATTTCCTTTGACCGCAAGGAACTTCAGGTCATCTTGAGCCTCTACGGCACCAAGGTCGCGGCGGGCGAATGGCGTGACTACGCCATGGATTTCGGCCGCGAGACAGCCGAGTTCGCGGTGTTCCGCCGCAGTTCCGAAATCCCGCTTTACCGTATCGTGAAAGACCCGGGCCTGGCCCGCCGCCAGGGTCTCTACTCGGTCATCGCCCAGGGCGGCCTCATCCTCAAGCGCGGCCACGACTTGAGCGCGGTGCTGCGCGTACTGGCCAGGCCGCCGAAGCTCGCCGCTGTCTAGGGCGGAATGACTTCAAGTCGAATCCCCCCTCCCCAGAAAGAGGAGGGGGAAGCCCAAACATCCCGCTCTAGAGATTGCCCTTCGACATTTCGCTGGCGATATAGCCGGCCTGCCTTATCGCCAATGCGACGATGGTCAGTGTCGGATTTTCCGACGCGCCGGTGGTGAACTGGCTGCCGTCCGACACGAACAGGTTCTTGATGTCGTGCGCCTGGCCCCATGCGTTGACGACGCCATCCCTGGCGTTCTCGCTCATCCGGTTGGTGCCGAGGTTGTGGGTCGAGGGATAGGGCGGCGTGCGGTAGACCTTCTTGGCGCCGGCCGCCTCGTAAACCGCGGCACCCTGCTTGAAGGCGTGCTCGCGCATCGCCAGGTCGTTGGGATGATCGTCGAAATGCACGTTGGGCGCGGCCATGCCATGTTGATCCTTCTCGCTGGTATGCAGCGTGATGCGGTTGGTCTCCTGCGGCATGTCCTCGCCCACCAGCCACATGCCGGCCGTGCGGTCGTAGGCGTCCATGGCCTCGGCGAAGCCGCGGCCCCATTCGCCGGGGTTGAGGAAGGCGGCGTAGAACGGCAGGCCCAGGGCCAGCGTCTCCATCTCATAGCCGCCAACGAAACCCCGCGAGGCATCAAAGCGCGCTTCGTCCTGGATGATGCCGGCCATGGTGGTGCCGCGGAAGAAGTGCACCTGCTTCTCGAAAGCGGCATAGACCGAGCCGGTCATGTGGCGCATGTAGTTCCTGCCCACCATGCCTGAGGAATTGGCCAGGCCATCGGGGAATTTCGCCGAGGCGGAGTTGAGCAGCAGGCGCGGGCTTTCGATCGAGTTGCCGGCAACGCAAACGGCGCGGGCCTTCTGCACATGCTGCTTGCCATCCTGGTCGGCATAGAGCACGCCGGTCACCAGGCCCTTGTCATCGTGCTGGATCTGCAGCACATGCGACTGCGGGCGGATTTCGAAATTGCCGGTCAACTCGGCGTCGGGAATCTCGGTATAAAGCGTCGACCACTTGGCGCCGGACTTGCAGCCCTGGAAGCAGAAGCCGATCTGCAGGCAGGAGCCACGGCCGTTGCGCGGCTCGGAATTGATCGACATGTTGCCGGTGTGGACTTCCTTGTAGCCGAGCTTCTTGGCGCCGGCTTCCAGCACCTTGTAATTGTTGTTGCCGGGCAGGCGCGGAATTCCATTGGTTCCCGTGGTGCCCATCTTGTCTTCGGCCTTGGCATACCAGGGCTCCATCTCGGCCAGCGTCACCGGCCAGTCGAGCAGGTTGGCGCCGTCGACCGCGCCATAGGTGGTCCGGGCCTTGAACTCGTGTTCCTGGAAGCGCAGCGAGGCACCGGCCCAGTGGGTGGTCGAGCCGCCGACCGCCTTGACGATCCAGGCGGGAAGCCCGGCGAAGTCCTTGGCGACCCGCCAGGTGCCCGACGTGGTGCGCTTGTCGAGCCAGGCGAGCTGACTGAAGCTCGGCCATTCATCGTTGAGGAAGTCGGAATTCTCGACGCGCGCACCGGCCTCGAGGCAGACGACGCTGACGCCCTTCTGGGCCAGTTCGTTCGCCAGGGTTCCACCGCCAGCCCCGGAGCCGATGACGACGACGACCGTGCTGTCGTTCAATTCATATGGAGCAGCCATATCCGTATCCCCCTCAGAGCCAGTTGATGTCGTTGAAGCCGCGCGCGATGTAACCGCCCTTCGAGGCCGACTCGCCTTCGTAACCGAAGTGGGCCCAAAGCTCCTTGTTGTTGTAGAGGCCGGTGATCAACGAGCCGCGGATCTTGCCGAAAAAGGCCGGGTCCTGCTTTTCCATCTCCTTCAGAACCGCGACGCGGTCTTCTTCCTGAGGAGCGGCGGCGTATTTGCCGTAGCCCATGCGCTCCGACAATCCGTCAAGCAGCTGCACGCCCTTGTCCAGCATCTCCCGCGCCGCGGCATCGTCCTTGGCCGCGGCGTCGATGCCCTCGATCACCACCGCGTAGTAATTGTCGGCGATCTTGTCGTGCGGATAGAGATCGCGGGCCATCTTGACCAGGGTGGCGAAGTTCTCGGCCGAGATCGCCACCGGATCGGCGGCAAATGCCTTGCCGCTGATCACTTGGGTGGGTGTCAAGGCCGCCGCCGCGGCCACGCCGCCGCCGCTCAACAACATGTCGCGGCGCGAGAGTTTGAAGCGTTTGTCGATCAGTCTCATGGTGGTCCTCCCAGTAAGTTCGATGCGTTCCCTGATTTCAGGTGTAGCGGCCATGGCGTTGCAGAACTTCGATTTTATATCCGTCGGGGTCCTGGACGAAGAAGAACCTAGCCATCAGGGCGCCGTCGCGGTGGAATTCCTTGACCGGTCCGGGATTGAGGCCGGCTGTGGTCATCCTCGTGTGTTCGCCCACCGGGTCGGCACTCGACACCGCCAGGTGGCCATAGCCGGTGCCATGCGTATAGGCTTCGGTGCGGCCGTGATTGATGGTCAATTCGACCTCAAAGTCATTCTCGGGATTTTTCAGGTACACCAGCGTGAAACCGTCGAAATCGAAGCGGTCCTCGACACTCAGTCCAAAGGCCTGTTCGTAGAATTTCACCGACTTTGCCTCGTCGATGACGCGGATCATCATATGAATTGCCTTGGCCAATTCTCAGTCCTTCCGTTCAGCGAGAAAACCAATGATCGCCTGGCGGATTTGGGGATCGTTCTGGCGGTAGACCATGGTGGTATCGCGGATCATCTTCTTCGGGAAAGCCAGCCAGGCATCGAGCTTTTCGGGTGTCCAGGCCCAGCCGGCGCTCTTCAGTCCGGCGGAATACTTGAAACCTTCGACGGAACCCGCCGGGCGGCCGATGACGCCATAAAGCGGCGGTCCGGTGCGGGGGGAACCGTTCTTTTCGATGGTGTGGCAGGTCTGGCAATTCTTGACGAACAGCGCGGCGCCATCCGCAGCCACGGCACGCTCCGGTGCCGCCAGTGGAGCAAGACCGATCGCTGCCAACAGCACAGCATGTTTGGTAAAACGCATCATGGGCCGATCATAGCGCGATGCGATGGGCGGCTGGTGTTATCTCCCTACTACAGGCGCAAGAAATTAGGC
>JANPCS010000430.1:0-1807 GCA_031431065.1 Hyphomicrobiales bacterium
CCTTCGGCTCCGACATGTTCCAGACCCGCTACCGGGTAAAGAACGCCCAGGGCAACTACGTCTGGATGGAATCGATCGCCGGCGTCATCCGCAGCCCCGTTGACGGCAAGCCCATCAAGTGCGTCGGCCTGTCGCGCAACATCGGCGACCAGATGGCGGCCCTCGAAAAGATGCAGGCTTCAGAGCGGATCCTCAAGCGTTCGCAGCGCGCCGCCAGGCTCGGGAGCTTCACGGTCAATGTTGAAACCGGTCATTCCAGGCTTTCGACCGAAATGATTGCGCTGATCGGCATGGAAGACGCGATCGTCCAGCCCAATCTACAGGTCTTTGAAAAGATGATCGAACCCGCCGATCGCGAAAGGTTCAGGGAGGCCATCGAACTGGCCAAGCGCGGCCAGAACAGCCCGGCTTTCGAAATCGCCTACAAAACCCTTGTCGAGGGCGATCTCAACCACTTCGAAGTGAAGATCGAGGCCGACCGCAACAGTCACCAGCAGGTCGACCAGATCTTCGGCACCTGCCAGGCGATCACCGAGAGGAAGCTGCTGGAACGCAAGTTCATGCAGGCCCAGAAGATGGAAGCGGTGGGCCAGCTCACCGGCGGCGTGGCCCATGACTTCAACAATCTGCTGATGGTGGTTCTCGGCAATTTGCAGTTGGTCGAGCAGCTGGTGAAGAACGACGAGCGCGTGTTGAAGCGCATCCATGCGGCTTACGAGGCCGCTGAGCGCGGTTCCGAACTGACCAAGCGCATGCTGGCCTTCTCGCGCCAGCAAACGTTGATGAACCGCGATGTCGACGTCAACAGCCTGCTGCACAAGATGCGCGGCATCTTGGGTCACGCGGTCGGCGCCACCGTGAACCTGGCACTCATACCGTCCGGGGAGCTGTGGCCGATCCGCGCCGATGCCACGATGCTGGAAACAGCGATCCTCAACCTCTGCATCAATGCGCGTGACGCCATGAAGCCGAAGGGTGGCGACCTGACCATCGAGACTTTCAACCGGTCACTGGATGCCACGGCCGCCGCCGATATGGAAGATGTGCCACCCGGCGATTATGTCGAAATTGCCGTTACCGATACCGGCTGCGGAATCCCTCAGGAAAACATCGAAAAGGTGTTCCAGCCCTTCTTCACCACCAAGGGCCCCGAGGCGGGCTCTGGCCTTGGCCTTTCGATGATCTACGGCTTCGTCAAGCAATCCGGCGGCCATATCAAGATCTATTCGGAAATTGGCCATGGCACCACCATGCGCATTTATCTGCCGCGCCTGAAGACCGTGGCGGCTGATACGCCAGCACCGCAATCAGGCGTGGCCACCAGCGCCGTGCCGGTGGCAACGGTTGAGGCACCGCCGCAGGTGGCCGTGGCGAAGCGGCTGACCATTCTGGTCGTCGAAGACAACCCTTCAGTGCGCGACGTGGCAGCGGCGATGATCGAGGACATGGGCTACGACGTCATCATCGCCTCGAGCGGGGCTGAAGGTTTGCAGGCGATCGAGAACCGGCCGGAGATCAACCTGGTGCTGTCGGATGTCATCATGGCCGGCGGCATGAACGGCCCGGAGATGGCGCAGAAGGCGCTGTCGGTCAGGCCGGAACTGAAAGTGCTGTTCATGTCCGGCTATGCGCCTGGCTCGCTCCGCCAGATGCAGCAGGACCTGCCGAATGCCGTCGACCTCGTCAACAAGCCCTTCACGCGCAACGACCTGACCGAGAAAGTGAAGCGCGCCCTGGCCGCGTGAGGCGGTTTTCCGGATTGAATCCTCTGAAAAATTTCCCGGCGGGTTTTTTGGGCACGTTTCAC
>JANPCS010000431.1:0-4823 GCA_031431065.1 Hyphomicrobiales bacterium
GCTGCCGCGGCACTGTTGCTGATGATAAGTACCTCGCCGGTATTCGCCCACAGCGCAGCGCGCGGCGATCCCTTTGCGATTTTCCTCTCGCAGCTTGGTGCCGCAGCGCCCTTTGGACGGAGACGCCTGGCGCTGCCCGGCGCAGGACTTCTGTCACTTGTGCCCTTGCCGTTAGCCAAGATGTTCTTCGTGCTGCTGACCCTGAGTTCCATCTCCTTCGATGGTTTTGCCAACACATTTCTGTGGCAGTCGATGATCGGCATCAATCCGCTGGACTTTCCGGGCCGTACCGCGGTGATGACGGCCAACACATTGGGTCTCGCCGGCGCATTCGTTATCTTGACTGCAGTCTTCGTCGCAACGGTCACTGGGGGCTGGCTCTGGGCGGGTAGGCCCGGCCAACTCAAGACCCTGCTAGGCAGACTCGTCTTGTCGCTCGTTCCCATCTCGATTGTTTATCACTTCGCTCATTACTTGAGCGACACGCCGCTGGACCTTTAGTACCTGGTTCTCGCTCTCGGCGATCCATTCGGTAAGGGCGCGGACCTCGTAGACTTTGGCAAACTGCATGCGACGGCCTCGTTTCAGAATACCGCCAGCGGAGCTCTGGTACTGTTCAGCACCCAGACGGTTGCCATCGTCGCCGGGCACGTTGTATCGGTCGCCGTTGCTCACGCCATGGCAACCGAAGCCGCACCCTCGCGCCTGCATGCCTGCAAACTGGAAGCCCCATTGGCAATCCTCATGGTGCTCTACACCGCCTTCGGCCTCTGGTTCCTCGCAACACCGGCCATTTCATGAGCGCTATGCCGCTCTGGCCCCGGCGCGCGAAAACGCCAGCCACAAAATATCGACGGCCGGTTCCCTCAGCCATTTGAGTGCGACTGCGCTGATGCCGACCCAATAAGCATAAGTTATAAGAACGGCCAGTGCAGCACCCTCAACCCCCAGGACAGGCGACAATTTGGCGCTGGCAATAAACAAGACCAGCAATGACGACACGGCGACGCCAAAATTAACACGCTGAATTCCGCTCAGCGTCAGCATGTGAGCGCTTGGCCCCGCCAGGGCCCGGAGCAATTGGGCGCCAAGGAGAACCAGCAACGCCCACTTGCCCGCCGCGAACTGCGGCCCGAAGAACGACAGCAGTTCTGTACCGAAGAAGAATATCGCCAGCATGCTCGCTGCGGTGACGGCCGATGGCGCAACGATCGAACGCCACGCAGCGCGTCGCAGGCGAGCAGTGTCGCCGCCGTGGCGGGCATCGGCCATGTCGGGCACCGCCATCTGTTGTCCGATCTGCACGAAGTAACCGACCAGCAGCGCCAGCTTCAGGCACAGTCCGAAGACGGCAATCTCGGCATGGCTGAGAAAGGGTGCTGCGACCAGGATGCCGACATCGGCAAAGAAATTGGTGAAGATCGCCAACAGTACAAGCTGCCAGGCTTCCATGCGCCAACGCCAGGAGAGTTTGCTGTGGACAGGGGTTTTGGGCTTTTGATCCGGCATTTGACCGCGCAAAAGAATGGCAACGCCACCGGCCAGCACGGCGGTGATAATGGCAAAAGTGATCGTCGCCACTTGCGCCGAGAGCGCAAGACCGGTCAGCCCCATCAGCGCCACGGCGCAGAAGAAAATGAGTGGCCGCAGCATTCCTTCGGGCATGTAGCACAAGCTGAATATCCGCATGCCGCCGGCGATGTTGGTCAGAATGTTGAGCGTCACGATGGCCAGTAGCATCCAGCCCGCCACGCAATAGGCCACCCTTTCATCGATGTCGAATCCGGGCCAGTACAACGCCCAGGCATTGACGCCTAGCGCTGCGGCCAAAGCAACGAAAAATCCGTCGCGCATGGCGTGACGAATGAAGCTCCCGAACAGGGCATCGTCCTGCTTGTTGCGGTAGCGCCTCACAAACCGCGCCGCCACTTGCGGGTAACCTTGGGCCGCAACGACACCAAGCACGGCGGCCAGGCTGCTGGCCGCGTAGAACAGGCCGAGCTGATGAGCACCCATCAACTTGACCAACAGGAATTGCGTGAGGAAGCCGGCTCCGGCGCCTACCAGGCGTGACAGCATGATAGCGCTGGAGCGCGAAGCGAAATCGTTCAGTCTACGGATGAAGGACATGGAGGCAATCGACAATGAACGCCGGGGATTTCCGGCCGCCGCGTGAGTTTCAGAGTGACAGGGTCTGGCGGATCGCTTCCGGCCAGTCTTTGACGTGAAGTCCATGCGTTGCAAACATCGCCACGGCCAGACGATCCATGCCGAAGGCCACGCAACCGGAGTGCGCCAGTTCGCCGTCTCGAAGCTTCATGTTCCAGACATTGCCGAAATGTTCCTTGTGGTAGTTGAAGCTCATGCAGGCCGTCGGTTTTTCATGGCTTCTCACGGGAATGAGCAATTCGAACTTCAATGCGGCCTGCAGTTGCGCCACGGCCTTCATCTGTCCAACGCGGCCGAAGAACGGATCGCTGGCGGTTTCCAGTGTGAACGGCAACTGCATTAGTTTTGCAATGCCTTGCGCCCGCTCCATCCAGCGGCTGCGGAAGGCGGATACCTGTTCTGGTGAGCCGATGCACACATACTCCCGCATGCGGAAAGACTGAAACCGGTCAATCTCGCGCGATGGCTCGTGGCGGAACACGTCAGCTGCAATGTCGAAGACATAACCCTCCAGCGGCACGGCACCACGCGCCGCCGCAATTGGGTAGACCGGATAGCAAGCGGCGGGCGTGAGCACGAGATCGGCGGGGGAAAGTGCGTCTGTCCAGTCTCCGCCTGCGGCGTGACGGCCGACTGCCTGGTTGATTTCGCTCTCGCCGCCATGTAACGCACAAACGCATCCCAGCAGGTTGGGAAAGCTGCTGAGATAGCCGGATTTCTCAAGCTGCTCGCGACTCATCACCGGCGGAAAGCGGAGGACTTCGGCTTGTGACTCGCGACACGACGAAATCAACTTGCTCAAGCTCTCGATCACATCCTCATAGGCGGCCGTGCGCGCATAGACGCCAACGACTCCCATGGGACGAAACAGCGTGGCCGCCATCGCGTCAATCTCGGCGGTCTTGATGACCGCGGGCTGCTGGGACTGTTGGAAGGGCATGTTCATGCAGGATGCTCCGGTGAGGCGGGCAGGGTTCAGGCGTGGATTGACTGGGGAACGCCGCTCATCAACATGGCGCCAGCCATGTTTGCGATGATGCGGTCATTGTTGATCATGATGGGTGCAGACAGGATGTCGCGTAAGTGCCGCCCCATGCAGACATCGCCGTCGTTGCGGTATCCGGCCAGGCCGCAGGTCCGGTAGCAGGCCATCACCGTTTCGACGGCGAGCTCTGAGGCATCGACTTTGGTCATCGCCAGAGCTGTCTGATAGTCGAGCGAACTCCAGGTGCTTTGGTCAGCATGTGACGTCTCATAGCGATCAAGCGAAACCGACAGCATGCCGCGCAGCAGGCGCAGCTTTGACTTGGCCTCGCCAAGCCGTGACGCCGCGGGCGGCGGTTGACCATTGGCGCCGCGCATCGCCTTGCGCACAAACAGCTCGGCCTTCTGCACCGCTGCAGCGGCAATGCCGGTCCAAACGCTCGACCACAGGAGATGCGCGGCCGGCGTCATCGTCTGGGCGTGTATGCGGTCATAGGAAACCGGCAGCACTTGCTCGGCCAGTCCGCTGGCTTTCAGGCGAAACCCTGTGGAACAGGTGCCGCGCATGCCCAGCGTGTTCCAGCCACCGCTCAGCTCCATGGTGTAATCATCCTTAGTGAAGACGACCAAAACCTGATCGGACGCGTCCGAACCCTCGGAGCGCCGTGCCGTCGTCACCACGCCATCGGCATGGGCGCCATACGAGATAACTGACGCGTCCCGATCGAGGCTGATGTGGTTGCCATCGCTCTGAATGGCAGCAAGGCTCGATCTCACGTTGCCGCCGCCCATGCCTTCGGTTGTCGATGAGGCGAAGAGCAGCTGTTCCTTTTCGAGACGGCGTAGCATGTTCGCATGCCATAGAGCAGCATGACCGTGATTGACGATGCAGGCAACCTTCACCAAATGCATGGCATAGATCATTCCCGCCGAAGCACAGGACCGGCCCAGTGCAAAGCAGATTTCGGCGGCCTCCGAGATCGTGGCGCCCTCGCCGCCGAGTTCGCGCGGCACCAGAATGCCCATCAACCGCTGTTCCCTGAGCATGGCGATCGCCTCTTCCGGAAAGCGGCCCGCTTCGTCGACGCTCTCGGCGTGTTTCAGCGCAACCGCGCTAACAGCTTCGCTGCGGGCCCTAAAGCGCTCGCTCGAATTGTTCGGCCGCTGACCTTGGCCGAGATTGGCGGTGTGTGAATCATTCATCGTGGGCACTCCCGGGGTTCGGGAATGTTTGCATGCAAGCGCTATGCCCCAACCTGCAACCCAGAGGCCGGCACCGCTGCAGGGTTAAGCGTTCGTCAAGTCTGGACGACGCGGTGAAAATCACGAATCTTAATCATGAATCGGCAAATTGCTCCGGAAATTCAGCGCATCCCATGTAAGTTGGCCGTGTAGTGAACGAGGTCTGTACGATGAGCGACGTGCACGCAGCCAATCATTCCGCGTTGATGATGCGCGGCCACCCGGCACCAGGCCGGGAAGACGTTTTGCAGCGTGTGATGCTGGTGTTGCAGGGCATCCGGCCAAAGCAATCCAATGGCCTGACTTATTGCGAAGCCAGCAACTTGACCGATGCCGGATTTACATCCGTTGAAATGGTAAAAGTCATGCTGGGCGTCGAGGCAGCCTTCGACATCATGATCCCGCAGGACATGATAACGTTTGAAAAC
>JANPCS010000432.1:0-8504 GCA_031431065.1 Hyphomicrobiales bacterium
CCGTAGACGGATGAATTCGAATGGCGCGGGGAGGGACACTTCCCGCGCTATAGCAGATCGAACTCCTCAACGACCGCTACCGCCACCCTGTAGCGGGTGCCGGGACGTGTGGAGTAATAAATTCCAAAACTGGAAACGAAGGAAGCTGGGTCCCGGCTTTCGCCGGGATGACGGGCTCAAGGGAACACGTCGATCTAACTCCCCCACTCCGTCACCCTGACGAAAGTCAGGGTCCAGCTTTGTTTCCTACGAGTTGCGTCTGGTAGAAAGCGATCATTCAATATGGCGCGAGCATATAGGTAGCGAGGGCAGCTTTGACAGCGATGCCGCGCTATGCCTTACTTCGCCGATGCCCCAAAGCCTCCCTCAGCGCATGAAGGCTGTCGTGACTGTCGGCAATGGCGGTTATGACAAGCTGATCTATGGCGATGTCGATGTGCCAGTGCCGGGGCCGGATGAGGTACTGATCCGGGTGCTGGCGGCGGGTGTCAACAACACCGACATCAACACCAGGCTCGGCTGGTATTCGTCATCGGTGACGGCCGGCACTGAAGGCTTTGCATCGGTACAGCAGGGTCAGGCGGATACCATGCGTGATGGCGGCTGGAATGGCGCAACGGGGTTCCCACTTATTCAGGGTACGGATTGTTGTGGCCTTGTGGTTGCGGCGGGATCATCGGCGGATGAAAACCTCATTGGCCGCCGGGTTCTGGTGCGGCCTTGCATGCGGCCGAGTGGTTTCGGATCGCCTGACATGATCTGGATGGCATCCGACTTCGACGGTGCCTTCGCGCAGTTCGTTAAGGTTCCGGCGTCCGAGGTCTTCACCGTCGATTGCGCGTGGAGCGACGCTGAACTCGCCACTATCCCTTGCGCTTATGGTACGGCCGAGAACATGCTGCATCGTGCCGGGGTCAAGGCGGGCGACTGGGTGTTCATCACTGGCGCATCGGGTGGCGTTGGCTCGGCGGCATTGCAATTGGCGAAGCGGCGCGGAGCCAAGGTTATCGCCTCGACCAGTCCGTCGAAGATTGACGTGGTCAAGTCACTCGGTGCCGATGCCGTCATTGGCCGTGGTGCGGTAGCATTCGAATTTTTAAGGGAACTGCCGGTTGATGTCATCGTCGACAATGTTGCCGGCGGCGATTTTGGCTGGTGGATGAAACTGCTAAAGCGCGGCGGACGCTATGTCTCGTCGGGTGCCATTGCGGGACCCATGGTCAATCTCGACTGGCGCGACATCTATCTCAAGGACATCACGCTCATCGGCTGCACGGCGTGGGACGAGCCGGTATTTCCGAATCTGATTTTCTACATCGAGCGCGGAGAAATCAGGCCGTTGCTGGCCCGCACTTATCGGCTTGCCGACATGGCTGAAGCGCAGCGCGATTTCTTGAAAAAGGACTTCGTCGGGAACCTTGTACTGATCCCGCCGTCCTAAGGCCCGGCGCGCAAGCCTCTGGCTTTGGAATAGGCCAGGCAATCCGCCCACGGACGAATGGAGGCGCTGGTGGTGGGGGAGTGGAGCGAAGTGGCGGCCGCCGCATTGCCGAGGTCGAGGCATTTCTCCAGTGGCCAGGCCTCGTGAATGCCGAGCAGCATGCCGGCGTAGAAGGCATCGCCGGCACCTGTGGCACCAGCGATTTCGGATTGGTCCACTTTCACCGATGGCCGCCGGGCGATCTCGCCACCGCGCGTGACGGCGACTGCGCCATCGGGGTGATGGACGCCTGCGAGTTCGGTGACGCCCATGTCCAGCAGCTTGCGGCAACAGGCAACGGCTGCCCGCCAGTCAAGGCGCTGGCCTGTGGTTACTTCAATTCCGGTGATGCTCGAAGCCTCATAGTCGTTGACGATGAAATAATCGCAGTGTGGAAGGCAAGCTGGAACATGGGCGCGCAACACATCAACCGGCACCGGGCAGAGTTCGAGGCAGGTCTTCATGCCTAGAGCATGTGCGGCCTGCAGAAGCTTCGCCCAGCCGCCGCTGGCGTCGAGACCCCGCGCCACGCCGGGGCTGCCGAGGTAATAGAGCTTGGCGGTGCTGCCAGGAAGCGGCAACAGATGTTCTGTTGTCATGATGTTGTTAACACCAAGCTGCGCGAAGAAAGTGCGCTTGCCGGTATCGGCGCAGGACATCACATGGGTGTGGCTGGTGACGGCGCCCTTGATGATGGTCATGCGCGAGGTATCGACACCATAGCTCCGGGCATTGGCCAGCATGGTCTCGCCATAGGCGTCGTCACCGGCGGTTCCCAACATGATCACGGGGAAGGGCGCGCCGAGCTTGATGAGCCCCGCCGCGGCATTGTGCGGCGGGCCACCGGCGGCGTATTCAGTGCGGTCAATAAACGACAGCGTCTCCTCGTCCGGCCAGTGATCGACGATATGAACGATATCAAGGACCACGATGCCGGCAAGAACGATGCCGCTTCGTGTCACTTAGGCGCGCCCTCGAGCACAGCTTCGGTGATCGCCATGTCGTCTTGCAATGAGCGCTTGGGGGCCAGGTTCTGTTTGGCCAAGGCCGCGTGATAGGCGTTGGTGGCTTCGGCCGGGGTGATGTCGCGTTGCAGAACCGGGCGGAACAGCGCCACAAGATCAAGCGGGCTTTCGGCCAGGTTGATTTTGCGGCCGAAGAGCGCAACTTTGGCGCCACTCTTTTCGCCCTGATGCAGCAGTTCGAAGCAATCGCGCGTGGTGCCGGCCGAGCCGCCCAAGATGCCGATGATGAGCGCGGGATCGTGCCCCGCCAATTCTTCCATCGCCTTCCCGCCATTGAACGGCATCTTGAGGAAGGCGGGACGCTCGGCCGTCGATACACCCGCCAGGATGCGGATGATCATATCGTTGACGAAGAAGGGCATCGCAGCCGGATCGAGGTTCTGGGCTGCGTTGGGATTGAAGACTTCGAGGAAGTGGCGGAATTTGTGCTTTTGCGCATCGGCGCGGAATTCGGCATAGGCTTCGACTGTTGCGTAATCGCGATCGAGGATGTTGTTGAAGGTCACCGAATAGAGGCCCAAGTCGCAAAATTTGCGGACATGCGAGAGGCTGGCGCTGCGCCACGGCCTTGACGGCTCTTTCGCGTAACTCGAGCCACGCGGCAGCCAGATGTCGGTGGTGTCATTGGCGCGGATCGCCGGGGTAACGGCGGATTTGTCGAACAGGCCACTGGCGGCCAGCGTCTCGATGTTGGAGACGGAGGCGAGCATGATGTCCATCTGCTTCTGCTTGACGATAGCGCGAACCTGATCGAGAAACTGCGGGATGGAACGGTGCGGGCCGGACTGGTCGCGATAATCAAGCGCGCCATTTCCCCTGGCGCCAAAGGCGTGATCGGGATCCTTGGCATCGGCCAGAATGAAGTCGGCCGGCTTGTACTTGCCAGCGATGATGGTCTTCAGTTTCTTGTCGAGGGATTTCACGGAATTGGCCGCCTTTGCGCTGCTAAGATAAGTTGCTGCCCCTATCTAGCAGCCGCGGTTTGAACCGCAACGCCGAATTGCCCGCGTTCACTTCATCCCAGCAATGAAGAAACGCGGCGTTGCGCCATATTTGGTCATGCCGGCGTTCTGGCGGCCCTCGGTCAGTTCGGATACGCGCGCGGTGACGGCTTCCTCCAGTTCGGGGATCGAGAGGCGGCTGTCGCCGCCATAGACATTGGGGTCATCGATGATCGACAGCAGCGCCTCGGTGAAAGCGCCATTTTCCCAATCGCGGCTTTCGAGCGAATCCTCGCGGCCTTGCGAAGAGGCGAACATGACGATGCCGGCGGTGTCCTGGGCCATGTCATTGGTGGCGCGGGTCATATCGACCGCACCTTCGATGCCGGCTCCCGAGCGGCAGGTGTCCATCATCAGCACGACACGGCCCGGCAGGCCGCCCAAGATCTTGCGGATCAAGCGGCCATCGACGGCGGTGGCTTCGAGGAGATCGGCATCCACTTCGGAATCCGCCGCGAGATAGTAAAAGTCATAGGCCGCGCTGGTCATGCCGTGGCCGGCGAAGAACACCAGCACGGTGTCCTGCGGGCCGGTGCGCTTTTTCAGCAGCGCCAGTTGTTTCTCGATGGCGGACTTGGTGGCGGCACCATCAAGTAAGGTCTCGACATTGACCTTCGCGTAGAAAACACCTTCCTGGGCCTTGAGTTTGGCGGCGATGTCCGCGGCATCCTTGGCGGCATAGGCGAGTGCCATAGCGGGGTTGGCATAGGCGCTGACGCCCACCAACAGGGCGTGAAGATCGTGCGGCTTGGCGGCATCGCCACCTCCTTCCCAGGTGACGGGGATGATCGCGGCTGGCCCCGGCTGATCGTCGATGAAGGCGATGAAACTCACCTCTGAATCGCGCGGCGGCAGGGTGATGGTGACGCTCAGGTCTTCATCCACTGGAAATTCGGCTTCCACTTGCGAGACGCCGCGCGTGGCCACCGGCCTGCCGTCGACACGTACATCGAGACGCGTGACGGCGCGCCCGGTGGGCGAGGTCAAGCGATAGGGGAGGGCGATCTCGCGGCTCTTCGTGGCGATACTGCGGCTGTCGAGCAGCAACTCTACCGAGGCCGGAAGCATGGCTTCGATATTGCCGGTCTCCGGTCTGCGGTTGGCGCTCGCATCGGCCGCCGCCAGCGCCTTCGCTTCGTCCCTCGTCACCAGAACCTGCTGCACGACGTCAGGCCTATAGAAGCGGTCGCGAAAGCGCGAGGCGGGATAGAAGTGCGGCGCCGCATCCCAGGTCTTGCCGTTGACGTGCCAGCCGATCAATTCCTCCGCACCCGGAGAAGCGGCGTAGTAACCCGATGGCGTCCAGGCGATCCAACGCTTGGTGGGTACATGCACGAAGAGCGCCAGCAATTCCCGGCCATCCTCCTTGCGGTACCAGCGCAAGGTGCCATCATCGAAGGCGGCGATGACGATCCCGCCCTCGGCGGAGACGTTAACGCCCCAGCAGGTGCCGTAAGTTCGCGCCTGCCACAGCCTGCCCCCCGAAGCATCAAAGCGCGTAACATCCCAACCGCTGCCGATGACGAAGCTCTTGCCGCCAGGAAGGACGGCAACAGCGTGCGCCGTATCGCCAGTCCGCAGTGCGATGGGCTGACTGGCCAGCATGGGCTCACGCGAATCTTCCCATCCAGCCAGCGGCAGCGATGTGCTGTCGGGCGAGACGAAGCTTTCGGGTGCAGCCGCAGCGGGGGTGAAAGTGAGATTTGCAACATCGAAAAGGTAAGGGTCCTTGGCGCCGGCATCGAGGCCGAACCACACGGCGCGGCCATCCGGGCTGAGCTTGAAATTTTCGCCGAGCTTTACCGTCATGTTGGCGATGACCGAGCCGAAGAACGCGCCATTGGTGCCCAGCGTTCCAACCGAGGGCAGGGCAGTCGAATAAGCAGCGCCTGTATCTGGCATCGTGACGATGTCGAGCACATTGCCCATGGTATCGCCCAGCAGCTCGGGCTTGCCCTTGCCTTGATCCGGAAAACCGAAGATCAGGAACGGGTCGGGGTCATTGATGAAGAAAGTGCCGCTGGCATAGAGCGTCGTACCGTCCGCCGACCACGCCACCATGCCGAGATTGCCTCTCGTTACAAAGTTTGTATCAACCTGGTGGATCAACTCGAAACTGAGCAGCGCGACGATGTCGATACCGGGGCGGTCGCGATAGCCCAGTGCCAGGCGCTGGCCATCGGCGGTGATGGCGAGTGTTTGGGCGATGGCGCCTTCGGGAATGGGAAACCGCGTCACCGGCTGCAGCGCCTGGTCATAGATGTTGAACTGGCCGTCCGCCGAAATCACATAGAGCGCGCCCGAGGGACCGAACTCAAGATCATAGACATCGGCCTGATAGTTGGTGGCGCGCCGCATCGGACCAGTGAAGGGCGCCTGCCATAGAGCAATGCCGCCAGTCTCCGCCATGCCGGCCGCCAGGCTCTGGCCATCAGCCGAGAAGTCAAGATCGTAGACGACGTCCGGCAGAGGTCCCAGGCGCCCGGTGATCTTGCCGCTAATCGTATCGAAGAGATAAACATGGCCGCCTTGAGCATTGATTTCGCCATCGGCATCAAGGCCTCCCACCGCAAGCCTGCGGCCATCGGGCGACAAGGCGACAGCATAGGCGCGGCCACCTTCGCCCTCCGACATCGGCAGGCGGAAAGTCTTAAGCAGGCGCTTTTCGGGAACGCTCCACAGCCTTGCCGTCTTGTCTTCGGACGCCGTGGCGATAAGTGAGCCATCGGCACTCACATCGAGCTTGCGGATGGCACCGGTATGCATGCCGGGATCGACCACCAGAAACGGCTGCTGCGGCGGCCCGGCGGCATGGGCCGTGGCGGTGAAGAGGATGAGCAGGAGGAGAACGGCATAGCGCATGACAGGAACTTATATTGCTCGGCAGGCAATGCAACTGCCGGTCTTTAGTTGTGCCATTCGCCGGTGCTAGATGTAGCGATGACCGATCTCATCATGATTCCCGCCCTAGGCTGCGATGCCGGGCTTTATGCCGGCATTGCGCCGCTGTTGCCTGGTGGCGTGCGAGTCTCCACCATCATTCCGGATGGCGAAAGCTTCGACCAATGTGTGGCGCAGGTGTTGAAACAGCCGCCGGAGCGCTTTGTCATTCTCGGCACATCGTTCGGTGGGCGGGTGGCGATGGAGGTGGCGCTTGCCGCGCCGGAGCGCGTGACGGGACTCGTGGTGATCGGCGCCGGGCCGGGGCCGGTGGCTGACCGCCAAGCCGGTGTCAGGCGGGTCGAGCGTTTGCGGGGTGGAGAGTTCGAGCAGGTAGTGGCCGAGATGGAAGCTATCATCGCGCATCTTCCAGGCCCCAACGGACTTTCGACGCGTGAGACGTTCGCCGCCATGTGCCGTGCGCAAGGAGCCGAGCTGATGGCACGCCAGGCGGCGGCGCTCGCCAAGCGCATCGATCTCAAGCCGAGGCTCGGTGAGATTTCATGCCCAGCGCTGATGCTATGGGGCGTGCATGACCAATTCTCACCCGCCGCCGATGGCTTGCGCATGTCAGCGGCGGTGCAGTGTGGGCGTTACGTGGAATTGGCGGAGTGCGGGCATTTCCCGACGCTGGAGTACCGCCAAGAAACCGCCGCGGCGATCAGCCATTGGCTGGGTGATATGGGGCTAACCGCTACTTGAGGTTGGCGAGATATTCGCCGATGGCGGCGATGTCGGCCTCGGGCAGTTTGGAAATGTTCCGCTGCACCTGGCCCATGCCGCCCGATGACACCTTGTCGTAACCCATGATCTCGCCGAACTGCAGGGCCGAGGCGATGTCCTTGGCGTCCTTGTAACGCTGGCGCTCGATCAGGCCGCGCAGGCTCGGCACCTTGCCCACACCTTCGGGATGCGGGCCGCCCTGGAAAGCCTTGAAATTATCGCGCGCCATGGCGAAGTTTCTGGGTGTGTGGCATTCGGCGCAGTGGCCGGGGCCGTTGACCAGATAGGCGCCACGGTTCCACGTCTCGGATTGAGCGGGATCGGGTTGCCATTTGGCGGTATCGAGGCCGATCCATTTCCACAAGCCGATGCCGCGGCGGACGACGAAGGCCAGCGGCAGATCGGCGTCACGCGGTGGCGATTTCACCGCCGGCAGGCTGGCGAGATAGGCGCGGATATCGAGCACGTCCTCGGTGCGCATCGCGGCGTAGGACGTATAGGGCAGTGCCGGGATCAGGTGCTGGCCGTCGCGGGCGATGCCGCGTTGCACGGCATTGACGAACTCGAGGTCGGTCCACTGGCCGATGCCGGTTTCGGCGTCGGGCGTCAGGTTCGGCGGGTAGAAAGTGCCGACCGGCGTTTTGAGGGGGAAGCCACCCGCAGGCAGGTTGGCGTCGACGTCCTTCAGGTCCGGCGAAGGTTTGTGGCAGGCGCGGCAGCCACCGGCATTGTAGAGCAGCTCGCCATTGGCGACATCGGCGGTATGCTGCGGCAGGTCGGCGAGGCCGAGCGGCTGTGGTGCGCTCAACAACCAAAAAGCGGCCAGTCCCAGCACCGCGAGCAGTGCCAGGACCGACAGATTGCGTTTCGAAAACAGTTTCAGAGCATCATGCCTTCGGACGGCGGAACTTCTCGTGGCAGCCCTGGCAGGAAGCGCCGAGCGCCGGGAAAGCGGACTTGAAGGCGCCTTCGTCAGCCGAGCCCTTCACGCCCTGATAGGCCTTGTACCAGGCGCCGCCAGCGGCTTCAAAGCCCGCGGCATCGGTCCAGATTTCGGCCTTGGCATAGGTTTCGACAGTCTCGCCCTTCTGGGTGTCGGCGCCCCACCACTTGGCCCAGTCGGCGCAAGCTGCTTCTTCGGCGGTCAAAATGGCCTGGATGGCGGCGTTGTCGTAAGGCTTCTCGCCCTTGATCATCGGAACCATCACGCCCATCGAGGCGCCGTGGGCCTTCATGCAACCCTGACGACCCTTGATGGCATCATCGGCCGCGGCGAGTGCCAGTGTCGCACTGAGGCCCAATGCGGCAACGCCGGCCAGCGCTGCAAGCTTCCAC
>JANPCS010000433.1:0-1569 GCA_031431065.1 Hyphomicrobiales bacterium
TAGGGCGACATCGACGGGGTATGGATCGACCCGGTGATGGCGCAGGTGATGATGGTTTTGGACTTCTTGCGCAAAATCGCCTCCCCGCAAATTTCCCGCCAAGCCTAGCCACCGCGGCCATCTCCGTCACGCGGAAGTTTCGCCATGCCGCCATGCAAGCTTGCGGCAAGCCTTGATCCTTAAGCCTGCAGCGGTTTCCAAAACGCCCGGAGGCCCATGCCACCTGCTTTACGCCTAGCGCTTGCAATTCTGTCGGGCATTGCCGGATTGATTGCCATTCTCCTGATCCTCCGTCCCGGAATGCTTACAAGCCAGCAGGCCTGGCTTCTCGGCAGCGTTACAGCGCTTGTCGCTGCAACGCTGATCGGCACGGTCGCCGACGCGATGGCGGCGCGCTCGGCCATCGAAGAACCCGCCGCCTCGCCCGCCAGCACTGCAGACCGCGAGGTGCACGGCGAAGTGGCAAAAATCGTCGGCCTGTTGCAAAGTCAAGTCGATGCCAACGCGACCTTCTCCACCGTCCTGACCAAGGCGCAAGACCAGCTGCCGGCCGCCTTGAAGCCCGATCAGGTCAAGCTCGTCATCTCCTATCTGATGATCGAGAACGAGAACATGCGCGGCCGAACCGCGGAACTGCAGGGCAACCTGGAAAAATCGCAACGCCATATCGAGCGCCTGAAATCCAATCTCGCTGCTGCCGAAGCGCAGGGCCTGAGCGATCCGCTCACCGGCCTGAAGAACCGCCGAAGTTTCGATATCACGCTGGCCGCCGAGATCGCCTCGTCGCGTACCTCATCCAAACCGGTCTGCCTGATCATGGCCGACATCGACCACTTCAAGTCGATCAACGACCGCTATGGCCACCCGGCTGGCGATGACGTGCTGAAATGGTTCTCGAAGATTCTGCAGGGCAACATGAAGGGCCGCGACACGGTGGCGCGCTATGGCGGCGAGGAATTCGCCATCATCCTGCCGCAGACGGCGCTGGAACACGCGGTGACCCTCGCGGGCCAGATCAGGCAGCAGCTGGAAAGTACGTTGTGGAAGAAACCAGGTGCCCCCAACACCATGCTGCGCGTCACCGCTTCCTTCGGTGTGGCACAACTGGCGGACGGCGAGGGCACCAGCGGCATCATCCAGCGCGCCGATTCCAAGCTCTATGAATCGAAGTCCTCGGGCCGCAACCGCGTCGCCGCCTGAAATCGCCTGAAATCGCCGTAAAGCGGTTGTTCCCGCGCTAAAATCCCAGCCGCTGCACCAGACTGCCGGTTGCCTTGGAACCAGTTCCACAACCCCATTGCCACCCCGTAATATGACCGTCATAATAACTTGAAATGACACCAGAAGCCGGAGACACCGGACGGCAACAATTAGGTTAGCTTGGGCATTCCGCCCAACTCGAACTGGAGGATCGTCAAACATGAAGAAAACCATTCTGACACCGGCGCAAGAGATCGTTGGCGCCGCGGCCCTGTCGCGCCGCACCCTGCTGAAGTCGGCCGCCGCCCTCGGCGCCGTGGGCTTCGCAGGCCCGCTCTACACCCGCAATGCCCTGTCGTCGTCGGGCGA
>JANPCS010000434.1:0-3673 GCA_031431065.1 Hyphomicrobiales bacterium
ATTTGTGCTGTTGGCCCTGCCGCTGCCGATGGCGCGGGCCGATGAGCCTTATGTCTGCGATGCCGGCTGCCGCGCCCTGATCTATGACTGGGTGGTAGCCGATGTCGAACACTTCGTGCCGGACAACCGGCTGCCGTCGGAGCGCTTCGAATCCGCTTTGGCGGCGAAGGCCTGCGGCGTCGCGCGTGGGGCAGAACCCAAGGTTCATGCCGTGGTGCTGGCGCCGCTTTATCCGCACTACCAGTTGGCGACGAGCACCACGAACAACGCCAATCTGCTGGCCAATTTCTTCGCCGATGCCGGGGTTGATGCGGCCGTCACGTCGATCGTTACCGGGTCAGACGTGACGCGGGCGAAGATGATCGATACGCTGTCGGCGTCTCTCAACTGCGTGCGCGAACGCGATCAGGTGGTGCTGGTGTTGACCGGCAATGCGGCGTCCTACGATCTCTGGGTGGCGCCAAGTTTCGAGTTTCTGACTGGCTATATGTGCGCGCCGGAAGACAGAAACGAAACACTGCAAGCCCTTTGCGCGGCGGCCGGCAATCTGCCGGAAGAAGCCAAGACCATCATCGAAGGAGATTTCCGCCAGGCGCTGAGCGATCACGGCCAGATGGTGTTCTTTTCATCCGAAACGAATGTCGATGTCGAAAATGGCCGGATCGATCCGGACATGCGGTTGATCGGACTTGGCGCGCTGGAGGTCTCAAATTACGTGACGCAGGTGCGAAATCGCGGGGCCGACGCTTTCGTGGTGATCGATGCGTCTTATGGGGCGGCGTTCAATTTGCTCGAGTTGCAGCGCGGATCGGTGCCGGACGGCGGCTGGTTCTGGAATACGGCGCTGGAAGACGCGCCGCAAGCCCAGGATGTGAACTCGCGGCTGGTGCCGGTCTTCGGCAGCGGGCATTTCGCAGTCTTCTATTCGTCGGCGTCCGACCAGATGACAAGCGAAGTGCAACAGGGTGATGCCGATGCGCTGGTCGGGCCGCTGATCCTGACCTTCACCGAGGCGCTGCGCGAAAATTCCGGCCTGTCGCTGGCGCAACTGGCCAAGCAGGTGACCGCCAGTATGAAGGATCTGAAGGTGGAAGAAGCGCCTGTCTTTGCGTCGTCGTCCACGTCGCTGCGGTTCCTGGCGCCGGCCAGCGCTGCAACGGCCGCACCGCAATTGATCGAAATCATTTCGCCCGCACCGATGCGCGGGGCCGCGGCCATCGAGGAGAAGAGTTTCACCATCGTGGCGCGCTATTCCGGCAATGCCAAGGCCTTCAAGGCGGTGGTCGATGGCGATATCGTCGGTGTCGATGCCAATGGCCAGTTCCGCCACGACATCAAGGATGCCGGGGCCAAGCTTTCGATCCAGATCCGTGTGTTGGGACAGAACTTCGAGACGCTTGCCGCCAGCGAACTGAAACTGCGGGAGGCCGAAGTTGAGCCGGTGGTGGCATTGGCGGTTCGCAAGCTGGCGCTGATCATCGCCAATCAGACCTACGGCAGCGAGGCCTTTGCGCCGCTCAAGACGCCGGTTGCCGATGCCGAGGCGGTGGCCGCAATCTTGAAACAGCGCTATGGTTTTGCCACCGAAATCGGCAATGGCGCGGACAGTCTGAACCTGCTCCTGAAAGATGCCAGCAAGGCGCAGATCCAGCAGGTGCTGTTCGAGCTCCGGCGGCGGCTGACGCCGGAGGACCAGCTGATTGTCTATTATGCCGGGCATGGCGAAAACGATCCCGATCTCGGGGCCTTCTGGGTGCCGGTCGATGGTCAGCCGAAGGCCGACTTCACGTGGATCGCGGCGGAGGAAATCACCCGCGAGCTGAAGCGCATGAATGCCGGGGCGATCCTGGTCATTTCCGACTCGTGCTATGCTGGCGGGTTGTCGCGCGGCGGGGCCGAGGAAAAAATACCTAATCAATCCCGCGACCGCTACCTTGCCAAGGCGTCGCGGCTGAAGTCGCGGCAGCTGATGGCTTCGGGCGGCGTCGAGCCGGTAGCCGATGGCGGCGGCAGCGGGCATTCGGTCTTTGCCAAGGCACTGATCGAGGCGTTGATAGCCATGCCGGACAAGACCTTCACGGCGAGCGAATTGTTCGAGCAGAAGGTGAAGCCGGCCGTGATCTCTGCCGCCAATGCCTTGTCGGAAGGCCAGACGCCGGGATTCAACCGCATCGCCAGGGCCGGTGACGAGCCGGGCTCGGAATTCGTCTTTCAGGTGGTGAAGTGAGAATTTGGCTCTGTCTTTTTCTCATGCTGGCGCTCGGCGCGGCGCCGGCGGGCGCCGGGCTGGACCGGCCGCCACCGGCCTGTGACGAGGCCTGCAGCACGGCGTTGCGGCAGTTCGCTGATACTTATATGAACCAGACCGCGCCGATGCTGGCAGCTGAGGCTGAACGATTCGAGGCCGCGGCTCTGGGCAGCGGCAAGTCATGTCCGGTTCGCATGCAAGCCGGAGCGGCTGTCTATGGTGTCATGCTGGGACCGGGCGACGTCGCGGGACTGACCAAGCTCAAGGGGCCAGCCAACGATCTTGAACTGATGGGCCAGGTGATGCGCGATCGTGGCATTGCGCCGGAGTTCGTGTTCGCGGTGCAGGGCAGCAAAGCCGACCGGGCAGGCATGCTTGCCACCATGGCGAAACCTTTGGCCTGCCTGCGGGAGGGCGACCAGGTGGTGCTGGTTTATACCGGCTGGGGCACGGTGTTTCCGCAGGAATGGCTGGACTTCAGAGATTATGTCGCAAGCTTCTGCGCGGCGGCAACCGATGATGCGGCGCGCGGTATCTGCGAAATGGCGAGTGTTCCCAATGTCAGCGCGATGACCTTGGAGTCGGTGAGCGAGGCAATTGATTGGGCGGTCAAGGACTGGCTGGTCAGTGCCCAGCCTTCGAGCGCCTATCTGCCCGGCAGGCGCCAGCATGTGCTGATTGGCAGCGACAGCCGCTTCAGCGCGATAGGCGTCAAAGCATTGAGCGGGATTACCGCACTTGAGCTGTCGAATTTCGTGACGCGAGTCCGCAATCGCGGTGCCGATGCGATGCTTATCATCGACACGCGGCTGGCGGCTTCGGGCGATCTCTATGCGTTGCAACTGCAGGCGCAGGCCTCGCCGGTGTGGGCGGCCAGCGGTTCGGCGATGGTGCGGCACAAGGGCTTTCCGCCGATTCAGGATGACTATAACCGGAAGGGACCCGTGGCGCTGTTCGGCAGCGGCCAGTATGCGGTGCTCTACGCATCCGACGTCAACAGCGAGGCTTTTGAGTATGCCCAGGGCGATGCGGGCGCGACCAAGCCGTTGGGAGCCCTGATCTTCCGGGTGGCGGACGTTCTGCGCCGCGACGGCGCGATCCGCTTCACCGACATGGCACTGGCCATTGCCACGTCGTTTGATGCGCGCAACAAGCTGGTGGAGCATGGCGGCGAACAGGATCCGCTGTTCCAGACCTCCAACCTCGATCTCACCTTGCTGGCGCCGCGCGCCACGGCACCTCGCCAACCGAGCGGCGGCATCGAGATCATTTCGCCATCGCCGAAGCGTGGCGCCACGGCGCCGGAGGAGAGGAGCATCAGCGGGGTGGCGCGCTACACCGGGACGGCTCAGGCGCGCATGGCGATCATTGACGGCGATCTGGTGCCGGTCGATGGCCATGGCCAGTTCCGCGGCGATGTCTCGG
>JANPCS010000435.1:0-3974 GCA_031431065.1 Hyphomicrobiales bacterium
CGCTCCTGATTGACGCGCCGCGACAATCAACCTCAAATATCTCTTGCGCGCGACAGTCAATGTCGTGATCATCATCCTTGCCGCGACACCAGACTCTCATCCAGATTGTCGCGCACTTCTCATCCAGATTGTCGCGCTACACGGTACAGGCGTCCCGCTGCGCATCGAGTGAGTTGTAGGCCTGATCCAGACCTTCCTCGCTGGATTTGCGGGTGTAAATTGCGCAGCGGCGCGTCTTCGCACGCTCAGCCAATTGCCCCCTCCCGGCCACATCGATGCTACCGGTCGATTTGAGGCCGAAGAACCGGGGGCCTGATTGATGGGTGCCGGTGATCTGGCGGGCGATCATCGTCAGACTCCGATAGGTTTTTCCGCCATAGGCAAACTGACCATCTTCCAGAACCAGCACCTCATGCACCTTACCTTGCCATTCCCGGACAAGTTTTGTGCCTGATCTGGGTGCGGGAACGCGACCGGAGACGTCCGAGAGGCCCTTGGTTCCAGAGACAATCTTTATTGTCGAAAGTTGGAGGAGCGTCCGGCGGCTCAAGCCGCCGGACAATTCTTCCTGCATTTTGTAGCCTACGGCCAGCCGTAGCAGTTCCCGGCTCATCGATGCCGGAGCCGCGGTGCCGTCGTATTGCTGCCATGTCTCGCGCAGGTCTGGGAGCTCAAGGTTCACAAGCTCCCGGAACTTCACGGCAAGTGCGCTCATCGCCCGGCACCGGCATTGCTGACATTATAGCGCCGTTTGCCGACTACAATCTGGCTCGTCATCTCAAGCCCGTGCTTCTTCTTGAGGGTGCCCGACATGAATCCGCGGACGCTGTGTTCCTGCCAATCCGCGGCGGCAGCAAGTTCTTTCATAGTCGCGCCGTTATCCCGGCTCAGGAGGTGCATGATGACGGCTGACTTCGTGCCCGGTCGGGCGGCCTTCGCGGCAGCTTTTGGTGCCGGGGTGAATTTGGTTTTCTTGGACGGCATGGAAGATGCTGACTTTTTTGCTGGCTTTTGCATGGTAGTTTCCCGTATTCTGGAGCCCACAATCGGGTCTCCCACCACCCAAAGCCCGCGATGCGCGGGCCGCTATCATTCCAGCGGCTGGTTGTTGCCAGACCGCATTCCTACCGCCAACCACCAATGCGTCCTTTGCGGGCGAAGTCCAGTGGCAAACCAAAAATTCCGCCAGCAGGCGAAGATTTCTGGCCTTCAGGCTCATAACCTGAAGGTCGTCAGTTCAAATCTGGCTCCCGCAACCAAAATCCTCAAGCTGGATCAATAGCTTATCGAAACCCCGCAAGCGCTCCGTTTGTGGGGTTTTGTTTTGTGTCCGCGCTGTGTCCGTTTTTAGGGCTATTCAGAAACACGAAAGCCGCTTTCATTTGATGTGGTCTTTGAATGCGACGTGCAGCGTTTCTACGGCATCAATCGCACCGGCGATTTCATTCGATGCCAAGCTCACCGGCGTCGAATGCGAAAACTGATTGAGCACGACTTTCCGGGCCAACCTCACGTTCCTGATGGCTGGTTCAACATTCGGTTTGATTTGAGCGCGCTTCACGTCGTCAAGCCAACTCTCGATGGCAGCGAGCAAGTCCTCGGTGTTAAGTTCTCGCGGATCAGTCCTGAAGCGCACCGGAATGCCCTTGCGTTCGCAGAGCTTCTTCAGCGAAAGCTCGAAGGCGACCCGCGCGTGCACCGCAGCTGCGGCAAACTCGTTCATGCCGTGGAACTTGCGGGCTGTGGAGATATTGGCGGCGATGGCAACTATCGAAGCCGGCTTCACGAAGGGCTTCACCGGCCCGGCGATTGGCATGGGCGTGCCGTCGGGCTGCTTTTCTTCGAACATCTCGACAGCCGCCCAGTCCGTCCGGTCGGCAAGATGGAAGCGCGCCATTTCGTACCAGACGCGATCATGGGTCAGCAGCACGATCTGCCAACCGCCGAAGTGCTGGTCGAGCATCCGAAGCACAGGCATTCGGTTTGATTGATCGAGACCGATCAGCACGTCATCGAGAACGATCAGGCGGGGCGTGTCAGCTTGCAGCGTTGCGGCGCACACCTGCCGACCGGAGAAATAGATGGCCAGCGCAAGCGCCGAGAGGCGCGCCTCGTTGAGGAAGGTCTGCGGCGTCGGCAGATCCTTCTCGCGAAACCTCAGCTTCGGCGTGATCTCACAGCCGAGATAGCGCCGGTTCTTACGAAGCCGGTCCCAGTAGAATCGAACACTGACGAACTCAAGCGCCGTGAGTTCAACATCATCCCACTTGAGGTCTTTCAAAATGGCATTGGCTTTCGGCCAGAGTGTTTCGAAGGCTTCGGCCACTCCATCGTTGAAGCTTTTGGCAAGGGCCTGGATATTGGTTCGATCCGCGTCAGTCATCCGATGCATGGACGGCAGCGGTTCCATGCGTCGCCACAGATCGAACAGGCGCTCTTCCTTGCCGCTATGAGCCACGGGATAGTCGCGCAACAGGAGGCGCACACAGCCATCGAACAGGTTCACTGCGCCATTTCCGTAACGGTAATTCGTGTCCAGCAAGGCGCGATAGTCGAGCGCTGCTTTGCGGTAGGCACCGTTTACAACGCGGAAATCAGCAGGCTTCGCCGGATATCCGGTGGTGTCGGCGGGATGACCTTTGTCGTCCCAGCGCACGGGCGCGGCATCCCCCTCGAACGTCACCTCTATAGAGACTTTGCCCTTTCCGGGATCGGAGAAAATGTTTTCAAGCTCTGCAAGGCGCTTCTTCCGGGCGGGTGCATTCGGCTGCGCCGCAGAGAAGAATTCATCCAGCGCATGAAACACCGACGATTTGCCTGCGCCGTTTTCGCCGTAGACCAGCAGGTTCTTGCCGTCGAGGGCGAAGGTCACGGGCTCTGGGCCAGCGAAGGCGCGGAAGTCGCAGAGGGAGAAGGACTTGATGCGCAGAGGCGTGATGGCGGGAACAGCCGGCGCAGGCGCGGCGGTGTCGGGCGCCTTTGCTTCCTCGCTCATTCCCGGCCCTCGATGATGCGGACGACGTCGAGGGTGGCGAGGTCGGAAAGCATGGTGCGCAGGGTGGCGCCGGGAAAGAGATGGGTGGCGGCGAAGCTTTCCGCCGCCTTCACCAAGCCCACGCCTTCGAGCCCGGCGAGCGCGCCGAGGCCAGCGCGTTCGGCCTCGTCGAACAGTGTCAGGCTGCGGGCGTGGAGATCGTCTTTGAAGAAAAGTTCGTAGACGAAGCCGTTCAGGAGTTGTTCGAAATTGCCGCCCTGCTTACTGACAGCAATTGTATCGGCCATCATCAAGAGATAACCCTTCTCGCGGTCGGAGGTTTTTGGAACCGGAATTTGCTCAACGTAAATTGACTTGAACCTGAGAAAGCCGTTCTGAATGCGCGGTGAGAGCTGCTGATAAAACCACTCGACCATCGAGCTATTCAAGTATGCCACAAGCCATTTCGGTGCCTCTGGTATCAGAAAGGTCGTATCGCCGGTGAAGACGCCTGACAAATCCCAAGAGAACCGAACAGACAGGGTTATGTCAGGGTAGACGATCTTGGGCTTTAGGAACTCCTGCCGATAGGCAATGTTGTCCTGGATCTCGAACCACTTATAGGAACCCGCCTTACGGCCTTCCCATCTGCCGTCTTTTGCATCGTCCCAACCAGCGGGCTTCGGCTCAAGCTTGTAGCGATATGTCTCAAGATGCCGCTTGACCGCCGGAAATGCGTCGATGTCGGTGCCGCGCCGCGTGAAGATCAACCACAAATCCTGCGGCTCCACGCGCCAGCGCTTGATGTCACGGCCGCGCAGGAAGGGCTTGATGATCTCGGCGGAACTCGCGTGCTCGGCAATCAGCTGGTCCTTGGTCGGCCCGTCGATGACGAAGGCGTCGTTGTAGCCGGTCTTGATGCCGTAATAGAAACGCCCTTCGACATATTGGTCAAGCGGCATCCCCGCCGCACGGATACGCTCCAGCAGCCCGCGCTTGG
>JANPCS010000436.1:0-1941 GCA_031431065.1 Hyphomicrobiales bacterium
GAACACATCCTCGATCGGCATCAGGAACGGCTGGTCGATGGCCCGCACCGGCTGCGGAATATAGGCGTCAACCGCCTCCATCAGCTTCAGAACCGCGTCATGGCCCCACTCGGGGTTGGTGTTGTTCAAGGCGCAGGTCGCGGAACCCCGGATGATCGGAATGTCGTCGCCCGGGAACTGATATGACGAGAGCAGCTCGCGCAATTCCATCTCGACGAGTTCGACCAGTTCCGGATCGTCGACGAGGTCGATCTTGTTGAGGAACACGACGAGTGCGGGAACGCCAACCTGGCGGGCCAGAAGAATGTGCTCGCGCGTCTGCGGCATGGGCCCATCGGCCGCCGACACCACCAGAATGGCGCCATCCATCTGGGCCGCACCGGTGATCATGTTCTTCACATAGTCGGCATGGCCAGGGCAATCGACATGGGCATAGTGCCGGGCCTTGGTCTGATACTCGACATGGGCCGTGTTGATGGTGATGCCGCGGGCCCGCTCTTCGGGGGCCTTGTCGATCTGGTCGTAAGCCGTGAACGTGGCGCCGCCGGTCTCGGCCAGAACCTTGGTGATCGCCGCCGTCAGCGACGTCTTGCCATGGTCGACGTGACCAATCGTGCCGATGTTGCAATGCGGCTTGTCGCGCTTGAATTTCTCTTTGGCCATCGGATATCTCCGTTCTTCAAACTGATCAGGCGTATTTTTTCTGGACTTCTTGCGCAACCGCCGTCGGCACCTGCGCATAGTGATCGAACTGCATGGTGTAGCTGGCCCGGCCCTGGCTCATCGAACGCAGCGAGTTGATGTAGCCGAACATGTTGGCGAGCGGCACCATAGCATTGACGATCTGGGCGTTGCCGCGCATCGAGGTGCCGACGATCTGGCCGCGCCGCGAATTCAAGTCGCCGATCACCCCGCCGAGGAAGTCCTCCGGGCTGGTCACCTCGACTTTCATGATCGGTTCCAGGAGCACCGAACCGGCCTTCTGCAGGGCCTCGCGAAGCGCCATGCGCGCCGCGATCTCGAAGGCGATAGCGGATGAGTCGACTTCGTGATAGGCGCCGTCGGTCAGGGCGATCTTGACATCGACGATCGGGAAGCCCGCCAGGATGCCCGCCCCCATCACCGAGTTCAGACCCTTTTCGACGCCCGGAATGTATTCCTTAGGCACCGAGCCGCCGACCACTTTGCTTTCGAATTCGTAGCCCGCGCCCTTTTCATTGGGTTCGAGCTCGATGATGACGCGGGCGAACTGGCCGGTGCCGCCGGTCTGCTTCTTGTGGGTGTAATCGACTTCGGCCTTGCGCGTGATCGTCTCGCGGTAAGCAACTTGGGGCGCGCCAACTTGCACTTCGACCTTATGCGTGCGCTTCAGTATGTCGACCTTGATGTCGAGATGCAGCTCGCCCATGCCCTTGATGATGGTCTCGCCCGACTCGCTATCGGTCGAGACACGGAAGGACGGGTCTTCGGCGGCCAGCTTGTAGAGAGCGACAGCCATCTTTTCCTGATCGGCCTTGGTTTTGGGCTCGACCTTCATTTCGATGACCGGCTCGGGGAATTCCATCTTCTCGAGGATGACGGGCTTGGCCGGATCGCACAGCGTGTCGCCGGTGCGTGAATCCTTGAGGCCGACCAGCGCCACGATGTCGCCAGCGTAAGCCTCGGCGATTTCCTCGCGGTTGTTGGCGTGCATCAGAACCATGCGGCCCACACGCTCGGTCTTGTCGCGGGTCGAGTTGAGAAGTGCGATGCCCTTGTGCAGCGTGCCGGAATAGACGCGGCAGAAGGTCAGGATGCCATACTGGTCGTCCATCAACTTGAAGGCCAGCAGCGACAACGGCTCGGTGTCGGACGAAATGCGCACCGTCTCCGCGCCGGTCTTGACGTCGATGCCCTTGATCGGCGGACGGTCGAGCGGCGACGGAAGGTAGTCGATGACTG
>JANPCS010000437.1:0-2304 GCA_031431065.1 Hyphomicrobiales bacterium
GGCAGTTCGTGCCCGCGTTCCTTGTTGAAGCTGACGACCTCCGGCATTTCATCGGTGACGAGATACATGTGCTCCATCGCCAGCACCGGAAGTTCGAGCCCCACCATGCGGCCCACTTCGCGCGCCCATAAGCCGCCGCAATTCACCACATGCTCGGCGTGGATATTGCCTTTGGCGGTGATCACATCCCACGTGCCATCGGCGCGCGGCTTCAGTTCCTCGACCTTGCAATCCTGATAGATCTCGGCGCCACCAATGCGCGCCGACTTGGCATAGGCGTGCGTCGTTCCTTCCGGATCGAGATTGCCGTCGGCCTTGTCGATCATCGCGCCGACAAAGAATTTCTCTTCGAGCAGCGGATGCATCCTCTTGGCTTCGGCCATCGAGATGATCTCGGTTTCGAGGCCGAGGTAGCGGGCGCGGGCATGCGCCATCTTCAGCCATTCCATGCGTTGCGGCGTGTCGGCCAGAATGAGGCCGCCGGAGCGATGCAGCCCGCAAGCCTGACCGGAAATTTTCTCCAGCTCATTGTAGAGCCCGATTGTATAGCCCTGCAGCTTCGCCACATTCGGATCGCCATTCAGCGTGTGAAAACCGCCCGCCGCATGCCACGTCGAGCCCGAGGTGAGAATGTCGCGCTCCACCAGCACCACATCCTTCCAGCCCGCCTTGGTGAGATGATAGAGCACCGAGCAGCCGACAACACCGCCGCCGATCACCACAACGCGAGCCTGGGTCTTCATGGGGAACATCCTTGTGGAATGGGGATTTCGGCTTTCTGTTTAGCCTGCTGCCCCAGACGCCGCAATGATGGTGCGCGGTGAAAAGAATTCATCGAAAGCAAATGGCCCCGCCGTTTCCGGCAGGGCCATTGTAACTTGCAGTAAAGAGGGCGCCTAGATCGCGTCCTTGACTTCCTTGGCGGCGCGGAAGGCCAGCTTCTTCGACGCCTTGATCTTGATCTGCTCGCCGGTGGCAGGATTACGGCCCATGCGGGCGAGGCGCTTCTTGACCTGCAGAATGCCAAGCCCGGTGATCCGCACCTTGTGGCCCTTCTTGAGATTCTTCACGATCAGATCGACAAAGTTACTCAGGAATTCACCCGAGGCCTTCTTCGACATCTCATGCTTCTCGGCGAGTTCGCCGGCGATCTTCGAGAGCGCCACCGTCAGTACCTTGTCTTTTTCGTCAGCCATTTTTCTCTCCTGTTTTCGGATTGGCTGAGAACAGCGTTAACCCAGCTTTCGATTCGTGAAAACCCATATTTTAAAGGCCTTTTCCACAGGCACCTGCGAAAAACCCATGTAATCCCGCATTAACTTATCGTTAAGGAATTAGAACGCCGATAAAACGCGATAAAACAATTGGTTACAGACATATCTATCCACTGGGCAAAGTGCCCGGCGCTTGTGTTGCGATGTCGAGATGGTTCTTGAGCGGGATGGCGGCAAGCCGGTGTTTGGCAGCAAACCGGTCAAGATTGGCACGCCGCTGCGCCTCAAGTGATTCGCCCGACATGTTCCGCGGGTGGACGCGGATCGCCACCACGGGTGTTGCGATATGCTGAAGTTCATGCCCGCCGCGCGCCACGCGCAAGTACCAGTCCCAGTCCCAATAGAAGGGCAGGGCCGCATCGAAGATTCCGAGCGACTGGTGGAGCGCACGGCGATAGATGACGGCGGAAATCAGGATGGTGTTGTCGCGCGTCAGCGTCTCGGCATCGGCGTAAAAGGCGTATGGCAGTTGCGGCCTGCCATTCTCGAAGGCCATGACGCCGTCGCCATAGGTGAAGGCAGCACCGGCGGCGAAAACCATTGCCGCCCGCGCAAGATAAGTGGGCTCGGTCCACCAGTCATCGTCATCGAGAAACGCGATGCATTCGCCCGAGGCCGCCGCCACGCCGAGATTGCGGGCGGCAACCGGCCCTCGCCTGGCATTGTCGAGCACCTTTATGCTGGCGTGCATATGGCCCACCGCCTCGGCCGCGCCTTCACCATCGTCAACGACGTTGATCTCGTGCGCCGCATGAGTTTGCGCCAGAACACTGGTGATCGCTTGGCCGAGAAAGTGATGGCGGCCGCGGGTGGGGATAACGACGGAGATTTTGCTCATGGTCGAGATACGGATGTTGCTGTTCAGAGGATCGGGTTCCGGACTATAGAAGGAATCGATGATCGCATCCTTACCCATGTATGACTGGCTGGAAGTGCGCGAGGCCACCGATCTCTGGTGGAGCGGCATCGCGCGGCAACTGAGGTCCAACGTTCCCTTGTTGCGCGGCGGCGATCATACCACGCCGTGGAA
>JANPCS010000438.1:0-4933 GCA_031431065.1 Hyphomicrobiales bacterium
GGCGCAACAGGCCTCTCAATGTGGCGTCAGGCCCTTGCAACCGGGTTACAACCAGACCATTGTGCAGTGCAGTTCGCAGCCCGCCCCGAGGCGGCAGCGAGGCTTATTCTTGCCTTCTTTGATGGTAAAAGAGCCTGCAGCCGGAATGGGGCGCTCCGGCCCGCGAAGATTTTGAAACACGGTGGACCCTATGTCGTTCTCTCGCATTTTTCTGAAATTGCCGGTTGCCGCACTGGTGCTTGGTCTTGGCCTCGCAGTACCCGGGCTGGCCCAGGACGCGCCCAAGGAGGACAAGGTCATCGCCATTGTCAACGGCCACGAGATCAAGGTCTCGGAAGTGCAGATGGCGACCGACGACATCATCGGCCAGCTTCCCGATCTGCCGCCGAAACTGCGCTTTCCCTTCGTGGTCGAATATCTGATCGAGCGGCATCTGCTGGCCCAATATGCTGTGAAGGAAGGGATCGCCGACACCGAGGAATACAAGCACCGCCTGGCGCTCTATCAGGCCAAGGCGCTGCGTGACGCCTATTTCTTCCAGAAAATACGCCCGATGGTGACGGAAGAAGAAATGAAGGCGGTTTATGACGAGGAAGCCGCCAAGCTGCAGCAGACCGAGCGGGTGCGGGCGCGCCACATCCTGGTGGGCACCGAGCAGGAAGCCAAGGATATTCTGGGGCGGCTTGCCAAGGGCGAAAAGTTCGAGGACCTGGCCAAACAGTTCAGCCTCGACGGCTCCAAGGACTATGGCGGCGATCTCGGTTACTTCACTCAGCCCGAGATGGTGCCGGAATTCTCCAAGGCGACCTTCGCGCTGAAGACCGGCGAAACCTCGCAGCCGGTGAAGACCGATTTCGGCTGGCACATCATCCGTCTCGATGACCGCAAGCAGGGTGCGGCGCAGCCGTTCGACCAGGTGAAATCAGCCATCCGTAACGTGTTGCTTCGCAAGAAGGTGACCGAGACGATGGAAAAAATACGCACGGCCTCCAAGGTCGAAATCATCGACGAGGATCTGAGAAAATATGCCGAGGAAGCCGCCAAGGCCGCCAAGGCGTTTCAGGAAAAGCAGCAGAAGCAGCTTGACCAGGGCGGCGAACAGATGATGGAATCGACCGGCGGCAAGGGCGACCTGCAGGTCCAGCCGTAAGTTTCAATTTTAGATCATAGCCGGGGGCTTGCGCATGGCACACAAGGTTTCGCCGTTGGCACCGGCGGCGTTCCCATCACTTCCGCCCATCGCCGGCGTCAGGCTGGCAGCGGCGGAAACCGGCATCCGCTACAAGAACCGGCCGGATGTGCTGATGGCACTGATGGACCCAGGGACTACCGTGGCCGGCAGTTTCACGCGCTCGAAATCACGCTCGGCACCGGTTGACTGGTGCGTTGACAATCTGGGCGGTGCCACGGCCCGTGCCGTCATCATCAATGCCGGTAATGCCAATGCCTTCACCGGCAAGGCAGGTGTTGCCACCGTAACGGCGGTGGCCAAGGCCGCGGCAAAGCAACTGAAATGCAAGCCGGCCGAGATTTTCCAGGCTTCGACCGGCGTCATTGGCGAGCCGCTCAATCCGGACTTCATCACCGGTGCTCTGGAGCAGCTGGAAACCAAAGCCGATCCCGACCGCTGGAGTATCGCCGCTCACGCCATCATGACCACCGACACGTTTCCCAAGGCGTGCTCGGTCAAGGCCAGGCTTGGTGGCAAGCCGGTCACCCTCAACGGCATCGCCAAGGGTTCGGGCATGATCGCTCCGGACATGGCGACGATGCTGGTGTTCATTTTCACCGACGCGGCGCTGCCATCGAAGATCCTCCAGAAGCTGCTGACCAGAAGTGTCGGTCCGAGCTTCAACTGCATCACCGTCGATGGCGATACCTCGACGTCCGATACCGTGCTGCTGTTTGCGACGGGTGCGGCGGGTGGTCCTCTCACCGGCCTCAAGTCGGCGGAAGATGCGCGGCTGAGGGGCTTTGCGAAAGCGCTCGATCAACTGTGTATGGACTTGGCCCATCAAGTGGCGCGGGACGGCGAGGGGGCCGAGAAGTTCATCGAGATTGCCATCACCGGGGCCGAGAGCGATAAGGCAGCGCACCGGATTGCCATGTCGGTCGCCAATTCACCGCTGGTGAAGACGGCGATTGCCGGTGAAGACGCCAACTGGGGCCGCGTCGTCATGGCCATCGGCAAGGCCGGCGAGAAAGCCATCCGCGACAAGCTCAGAATCAAGATCGGCGGCATCAGCGTCGCCCGGAATGGCATGCGCGATCCTGCTTACAAGGAAGCCTCGATCATGCCGCACATGAAGGGCCGGCATATCGTCATCGAGGCGCACGTCGGGGTCGCCAAGGGCAAGGCCCGCGTCTGGACCTGCGACCTGACGCATGGCTACATCGATATCAACGGTTCATACCGCAGTTAGCTTTGGTGCCGCGGACCGTTCCAACCCCAGATCGTCATCCCCGCGAAAGCGGGGACCCTGCTTCCATTGGAATGGCTAACAAAGCGGGGTTCCCGCTTGCGCGGGAATGACGAAACGAGAAAGCAATATGAACATCATCCTTGTTGCCGCCGTGGCCCTCATCGATGCCGATGGCCGGGTGCTGATTTCGCGGCGGCCCAAGGACAAGCATCTGGGGGGCTTGTGGGAATTTCCGGGTGGCAAGGTGGAGCCGGGCGAGCGGCCCGAGGCGGCATTGATCCGCGAATTGAAGGAAGAGCTGGCAATTGACGTCGCCCAATCCTGCCTGGCGCCCTTGACCTTTGCCAGCCACGCCTACGAAGAATTTCACCTGTTGATGCCGCTCTATGTCTGCCGCCGCTGGAAAGGCCAGGCCACCGGCGCCGAGGGGCAGGAGATCGCCTGGGTGAAACCCTTGAAGCTCAAGGATTATCCGATGCCACCCGCCGACCTGCCGCTGATCCCGCATCTGGTGGATTTGCTGTAGTCTCCTGACTTTGCCGACGCGGCAGGCTCGTTTATTGGGCCAATTTGCCTCCCCGGCCGTTTGCGCAAAAAAACCGTGGCACAGCTAACCAAACACTAATTCGGGTCTTGCGCTTTTATTAAAAATCGGTAAATTGCCGCGTTGGGGCCCTTGTTGCCAGGCAAGTTTTCATGACTGGTTTTGTGTTTTGAATGTCAGAAAACGACGGGAGTCATCAAAATGAATAAAATAAAACTGGTCTTTGCGGCTGCGGCTTTGATGCTCAGCACCTCAATGGCCCATGCAGTTGTAATCACCAACGGTACGGTTTCGCTTGGCGTGAATGCCACTGGCGAATTGAACGATAGTGCAACGGGAATTGGCCTCACGCATAACGTGACAGGCTTCGAATCGACCTTTGACGGCTGCCCCTGTGAAGGCTGGGGCGTCGGCAATGGCGATAGCCTCATCTGGGGCGGTGCGAACCAGTCAAGTCATGGTCCGGGTGGCGTCAATCTGTCGCCGGTGAGCTTTGCGTCTGACGGTGTGAACGCAACGTCAGTTGTCGATATCGGTGGCGGTGGCTTGCAGGTCAAGCATGAGTTCACACCATCGACATCGGCTAATCTTTACAGCGTGAAGGTGACCATCACCAATACCAGCGCCATCGATATCAATGATGTGCGCTATCGCCGGGCCATGGATTGGGACATCGAGCCGACGCAGTTCAGCGAGTATGTCACCATTCAAGGAACGGCTGGTGCCACCAACGTCAACTTCGCATCGAACAATGGGTTTGCGAATTCCGACGTGTTCACGTCCCCAGGTGATATAGGATTCACTGGCGATTTTATTGACAAGGGTCCCGCGGACCATGGCGCGGTGTTTGACTTCGGTTTCGGCACGGCGAACGGAGGCAGTGCGCTGAAGGCAGGCGAATCGATGTCCTTCGAAATCTTCTACGGCGCGGCATCGACCCAGGGATCGCTTCTGTCAGCTCTGGCATCGCTCGGCGCCGAGATCTATTCGCTGGCTAAGCCGAATTGTGACCTTGATGGCGATGGGTTGGGCTGCGGATTTGACAGCTCAGTCTTCGCGTTCGGCTTCAAGGGCGTGGGCGGTACGGTCATTCCGGGCGCGGTTCCGGTTCCTGGCGCCATCCTGCTCCTCCTGACCGGTTTGGCCGGATTGGGCGGTCTGGGCCGGATGCGCAGCCGCAGCGCATAATCTTTGGCCGGAAGAGTGAGTTATGATAGAGCAAGGCGCCTTCGTGGCGCCTTGCGCATTTTGGGAGTACGATTCATGAAAAGGTTTGTCGCCGCCGTTTTCGGTCTCCTGTGCATGGCGATCAGCCATCCGGCAAATGCCGCGCTATGGACGACAGAGTGCAATGATCAACGCTGCGGCTTTTCGATTGCGATCACCGAGAACGCCAGCCAGAAGAAGCTCGTGGTCTTTACGGTGTTGTCTCCAAAGAACACGGACAGTCCGAGTGTTCTCATTGTCACGCCCTTAGGGGCGGCGCTCGAACCGGGGGCTCGCATTCTGTTTGGCCAGGAAGAGTTGGTTCTCATCTTCAAGGTGTGCCTCAATGACGGTTGCCGCGCCTTTGCCGATGTCACCGACAGTCAGCTGGACAAGCTTGTTGCCGCAAAGATGATCGAGGTTCGATTCTTTGCGCAAACGCAGCCTGCGCCCTACAGCGTGAAGTTCGCGACGGACGGCTTGGCCGAGGCCATTGCCGCCGCCCGCAAGCCATAACCCTTCATCGTCCGCCGCCCTAGAGCATCGGGCGATCAGTTCAATCCGGCTTGAACCCTTAAATCCAAAGCCGTCACGCCCGCGCAAGCGGGCGCCCCGCTTACTTACTGGAAAATAGCGGGGTTCCCTAAGTTCACGGCACAAGTGCGACACCTGCTATGGATGGTGTTGCGATGGAACACAAGTATTCACAGATATCCGCGGAGGAGCGGGTTCAGATATACCATTGGCATGCCAATGGTAT
>JANPCS010000439.1:0-3706 GCA_031431065.1 Hyphomicrobiales bacterium
AATTCCGACGCCTGAGCCGGGCATTGTTTTGAACTATGCCTATCTCTGGCTTGACGAACATCGGGCGGGCAAAAACGAAGGCCGAAAAGACCGCCCGAGCGTGATCGTGCTGTGCGCCGCGCGCGCGGAAGATCAAGCGACAATGGTCACTGTTCTGCCAATCACCCATGGCCCGCCCGGGGATTCCAGGAGCGCCGTGGAAATCCCGCAGGCTATCAAACAGCACCTTGGGCTCGATGATGGGCGCTCGTGGATCGTCGTCGCTGAGGGCAATGAATTCGTATGGCCTGGATATGATCTGAGAAAAGTGCCGAAGACCGATGGCTATGAATATGGCTTCCTGCCGCCGCGCTTCTTCAACCAGGTGCGCGACGCCTTCCTGGCCCTCAACAAGGCCGGACGGGCGCAATCATCGCCCCGGTCGTGACCACCCGCGTCACAGCCAGCGAACTCCAGCAAGCTTGTCGCACTGCCGCGCGGTGTCCGGGGGGAACAGAGGGGGAGTAGGATTGTCGGCGCGACTTATGCCGAGTTGAAACGCCACAGCCGCGCTCAATGCCCTTCCGGTTTCCCCGGTACTTTCACCAGTGCCTCGCCTTCGAGCACCAGGGTGTCGCCGACCTTGCAGCGGCAGGCGAGTTTGACGCAGCGGCCTTTCTCGACCAGCTCGGCGACCTCGACGGTCGCCTCGACATGATCGCCGATGCGGACGGGGGCGCGGAAGTGCAGTGTTTGTGACAAGTAAACCGCGCCGGGGCCGGGCAATCTCGTGCCGATCACCGCCGAGATGAGGCTCGCCGTATAAAGGCCGTGGGCGATGCGGCCGCCGAACGGCGTTTTGGCGGCGAAGTGCTCGGATAGGTGGATCGGGTTGCGGTCGCCGGAGATTTCGGCAAAACCCACGACATCGGAGGATTTCACCTCCTTCACATAGGTCTCGGTCATGCCGAGCTGCAAGTCCTCGAAAAAGAGGGTCTGGGTGGGAAGCAGCATTGTCATTCAAGGTCCGGTTCCGCGCCCGGTGTGTATGCCGTAAAGATTAAGCAAATGCACCAGCGCCAACAGCCCTAAGAAGCCGAAGACGAGTAGAATAGGGGTGGTGGGCACGAGGCGCGGGTTCAGGCTGTGGCGGGGCCTTCGCTCCAGCCGGGCCATGAGGCCGACGACGGCAACGCAGGCCAGAAAAATGCCCAGGGTAAGCCAGAATTCAACCGGATTGAGATCGGGTAGCATGTGTCTCGGGGAAATCCGGGCCTTTGGTTGACAGCAGTAACGACCCCCCCTATAGAACCGCCCAACGTGCAATGGGCGGGTCTGGGGCTTGAGGTTCCATCTGCCTGAAAAGTCAGGTGAAGTCCATGAAAGTCCGTAATTCGCTGAAAGCCCTGCTGAAGCGCCACCGCGACAACAAGCTGGTGCGCCGCCGGGGCCGTGTCTATATCATCAACAAGACCAATCCGCGCTTCAAGGCGCGCCAGGGTTAAATCCTCGCTTTTGACTTTATTGTGAACGCCGTGTGCGGGTCAGCCGTTCACGGCGCTCTTTTTGTTGCCACAAGTCGTGGTATTCTGCCTTTATGCGCCAGCTGATCCTGCTTACACCTGTGATCCTCGCCCTAGCCGTTCCGGGCTGGGCTGAGGTTGCGCCTGCCACACCGCCGGAAGGAGTGCCCGTCAGCGCCGGGGAATCCCCACCCGCCGACGCCCTTCCCACTGAAAAACCAAGGAAACCAGCGGAGGTGCGGGCCGAGCAGCTCGATATCCTGTTTGCCAGGCTCTATACCTCGAAGGGCAATGACACCGAGGGGCTGGTGGTGAAAATCTGGTCGCTGTGGAGTGCAAACGATTCGCCAACTGCCGAGGTTCTGCTGGCCCAGGCGGCGCGCGCCATGAGCGATGGCGCACCGGCTGAGGCGTTGAAAATTCTCGACAGCGTGATCGGCGCCAATCCGGATTTCGCCGAGGCCTGGAACAAGCGGGCGACGCTGTATTTCCTCATGAAGCGCGACGAAGCCTCGCTCCGCGATATCGACAAGGTGCTGGAGCTCGAACCCCGGCATTTCGGCGCGCTGGCGGGCCGCGGCATGATCTACCAGCGCCAGAAGAAATTCGGTTTGGCGCTCGATGCCTATCGCGGGGCGCTGCGCCTCAATCCCGGCATGGAACAGGTAAAAGAGTCGATCAAGGAAATGGAAAAGCTCGAGCAAGGGATATGATTGCTTCACCATGAACGGAATTCTGCTGTTAGGGTGCAACGGAGATGGCGGTCCGCACCGTTAGCAAGACATGGATGCAATCGCCCAAGATCCGGATAAGGAACTGAGCAAGCTGTTGGCGCAGGTGGCTGGTGGTGACCGCCGCGCCTTCGGACGCCTTTACGATCTGACGTCAAGGCGTCTTTTCGCGGTCACGCGCTGCATGTTGCGGCGGCCCGAGATGGCCGAGGAGGCGCTGCAGGAAACCTTCGTTCGCATCTGGCAAAAGGCCAGTGCCTATGATCCGGGGCAGGCAAGGCCGATGGGCTGGCTCGCCACCATCGCCCGCAATCAGGCCATTGACCTGCGCCGGAAGGCGGCCGAGCGCGAGACCGACAGTCTCGACGATGACGATGGGCAGTCTTATGGCGTCATGCCGGAAGCCAGTTTTTCATTCGAGATGAAGCGGTTGCGCGACTGCCTGGCGCTGCTCCCGGAGGACCGGCAGGACATGGTGCTGTTGGCTTACTATCAAGGCTGGAGCCGCGACGAATTGGCGGCCAGGTTCAGCCGCCCGGTCACCACCATCAAGACGTTGCTCAGGCGCAGCCTCGTCCTCTTGCGGGAGTGCATCGATGGCAAGCGTTGAGGACCGCGATGGCCTGGCCGCCGAATATGTGCTGGGGACGCTCGATGAACGTGAGCGGCGCGAGGCGGAAGCCTTACTTCGATCCGATGCCGCGTTCCAGGCTGAGGTCGAAGCCTGGGAGGCGCGGCTGTCGCCCCTGGCGCTGGCACTCGAACCGGCTGACGTTCCGGACTATCTGCGCGACCGGGTAATGACGGCGGTGACGGATGAAAAACCGGCCGCCGTCACGGTCGTGGATTTTCCGGCGCGGGCCAGGCGCTGGCGGTCGATTGCGGTTGCCGGCTGGGCGGTGGCTGCCGCTGCTGCGGGCTTCGTGGTGCTCGGCCAGCTGTCACCGCTTCCGCCACAAGGCCGCTTTGTCGCGGTGCTGGAAGCTGAAGGCCCGGGGCCGGCCTTCATTGCCTCCGTCGATATCGCGCGCGGCACCATCTCGGTGCGCGCCGTTTCGGCAAGCGTGCCCGAGGGCAAGTCGCACGAACTCTGGGCCTTGGGGGCGGGCCGCGACAAGCCACAATCGCTCGGCGTCATCGAAGCCGATTTCCGCATCCCCACGGCGCGCCTCGGCAAGATCGACAGCGCGGCGCTCGGCGAAACGGTGTTCGCGGTCAGCCTCGAACCCGCTGGCGGCTCGCCCACCGGCCAGCCAACGGGCCCCGTGCTGTTCACCGGCAAGCTGGTGGCGACGGAGTAAGTCCGTTGGGAACATCGGTTACTTGGTAAGGGCCCTCATCCGGCCTTCGGCCACCTTCTCCCATGGCTGCGCCACGGGCGAAGGCGCAGGGACCGTATGGGCGGCGTTTGTTGCAAAGGGAGTTCTCGCCGCGTGTGCCTTCTCCCGCCGCAGGTGGGAGAAGGTGCCCGAA
>JANPCS010000440.1:0-11353 GCA_031431065.1 Hyphomicrobiales bacterium
TGCCGAAACCGAGCCGGTTGCCACGCCGGAAGAAGGCGATACCGATGAGGCGGCTGCCGCCGAAACACTGACTGGCGATGCTGTCGAAACACCTGCCGGTCAAACCATTCAGCAAGTCGAAATCCCGCTCCAGCCTGCAACCCCTCAACACGCCCAACCTTCGGCACCCACTGTCGAAGAAGCGGAACTTGTCGATCCGGGCCTTCCCGCCGCGCTGCCTTTTGAAGTCAAGTCGCCGGAACAGCAGCAGGCCGATGCCGCGCAAGTCGCTTCGCTTGAGCCAGACAGCGGCTGGTCGATCCAGATCGGCATGTATTCCACCAAGTCGGATGCCAAGTCCCGGTTGTTGGAACTGCGCAAGAAGCTGCCCGAGATTTTTGCCGGCAAGACGGCGCAAACTATCGCGGTGCAGAAAGGCAAGACCGTCAACTACCGGGCCCGCTTCATCGGTTTCAATGAACAGACGGCGCGGGCCGCCTGCCAGAGGATCTCCAAAAAAAAATCCGCCTGCACCGTTCAGGGCCCGGCCTGAAGCAGGAATTCCTTCGCCTCGTTGATCTTCGCGGCCAGATAGTCGCTGCCGCCCAGATCGGGATGCGCCCCCTTCATCAGCCGCCGGTGCGCGGCGCGGATATCATCGGCCGTTGCACCCTCTTTCAATCCCAGGATCGCCAGAGCTTCGGCCTTGCTCATCTTGCTGCTTGAAGCGGCCGCATTGGCGCTCTGTTGCGCGCCCCACTGCTGGCGCCATTCCGGCCTTGCCCGGCTGATCCACGCTTCGAACAGCGCCCGGCTCTGGTCGGGAGCAGCGGCGCATTGCGCATGCAGCGTCCGGGCTTCGGCAAGCGTCAGGCTGGCAAGCTTGCGGCCCTTGAAGGCCCCGGCCAGCACTTCGCCATCCATTGTGCCTGAGTCATGATCGAGCACCATGGCGAGAACGCTGGTCGCCACCTTGGATGTCTGCCCCGGCGATTTACGATTCCACGGCATGCCATTGGGAAAGGCCATCTGCTGACCCATGACACCCAGGCCCAGCACAAACAGCGGCCCGGCGATGGTCATCTGCCCGCGCAGCGCCAGGAAGCCCGAAAAAGCGATGATGGCGCCGCCTGCTATCTTGCGCGACAAGCCGCGCAATTGGGCTGGCTGGGCATTGGCAAAGCTCCGGATTAGGTACCAGCCGCCCACCACGATCGCCAACCCGATCAGAAAATTACTCAAAACGTACTGCCCCGCTATTTCAGCTGTTCAAGAAGCAATGTGGCGGCCCCGCCCCGCCTGGCCGAATGATCGGCGAGTGCCGCATAGCCACCCGCCGCATAAACCGCGACGGCCCGCAGCAGCTCCCGCAAAATGCGCGCCGAATCGGCCCCGAAGCGAAAGTACGCGCCCCGCGTCAGCCGCGCGATCTCGCGGAAACCGGTTTCGGCGGCGCCATCGCGCCCCTCCTGAAACATGAACACCGGAACCCCCAGTAGCCCGATTTCGCCTGCCAATTGTGCCAGCGTATCGATGTTCTCTTCCATGGCATCGCCGATACAGATGCAGGCATTGACCTTGCCTGCCCTGGCCTCGCTGCGCAAATGCTTCAACACCCGCAGGATTTGCGTATTGCCGCCCATGCAGCGGATGCCGGCCATGAGTTTTGCCAGCGATTGCGGATCGGAACTCCATTTCGACGCCCGGCACTCGTCGAACCCGCGGAAATAGACCAGCTGCACATCGAGCCCGCCGATCCTGGCGGTCTCGGCGAACATGTCGCCCTGGATCGACAGCGCCGTGTCCCAACTGGGCTGGCGGCTCATCGTGGCATCCATGGCGAGCACCAGCCGCCCGCGCTTGTCTGAAGGCGTCACCGGCGGCAGCTTCTGCACCTGCTCCAGAAAAGCCGCCACCTCGCCGCTCTGCGAGAGCTCCGTTCCGGCTGCCGGTTTGATGCTCCTGGACATCGCCCTCAAGGGCACTCCGTCTTTTCGAACAAGGTCAAGCCGGCGAGCTTCCCCGACAGTGCGAATTCGCCATAGTCGAGTACCAGCCCGGTCGCCACGCCATTCTCATAAAGGTCGAAACTCACCTGATAGTCCGGTGTCGCCTCATCTTTTTCCTGCGAAAAATAACTGACGGTGACCGGCCAGGCGGCAAGCGGCTTCAATGGCGCGGCAACGGGTTCCGCCACATCGCGCGCAATGCTGCCCGGCAACTTGGTCTTGCCCACGAATGAAATCGCCTGAAACGTCTTCGCACCGTCCGAGCCGTCATAGATCAGGCTCGAATCGCGCCCACCACCAGACTCGCCCAGCGCCATCAGCTTGAACTGGTGCTGCATCGGCAGGAAGGCTTCTCCCGGCACCGCGAAAGCCTCGTCATTCTTGGAGGTGATCTCGCCCTTGCCCTCCTGGCCAGCCGCTGGCCGCGTCACTTTCAGCTTCGATTCTTCCTTGATCTCGCCATTCACCAGTTCCTTCACCTGATGGCGGAAATCGAGCCCGCCCGGCCCCTCATAGGTAGTGCTCTGGGTGTCGATCAATGCCGCTCCGCCTTCGCTGGGGCGATACTTCGCCACCATGCGGAAACTCACCGTATAGCCCTCGCAGCTTGACCCTTGAAGCTCGAAGGCCAGCCGCCCGGTGGCCGATTGCAGATTGGCGCTGTCGCCTGCCCGCAAGAGTGTCAGGTCATAGACGGCGCGGTGCGGGGCAGCCGTGAACGCCGCCTCGGCGTTCGAGGCGCCCATCAGGACGATTGCGGAGAGCGGCAATGCGTATTTCAACCTTGAATCTCCTTGGCACCGGTGGTGCAATGCGCCACTTGACGTTCAGCATAACATAATCACTCAGGATCAAGAGGCAATGATGGCGGCAGCCGGGCCAGAAAAACCCCGCATCCTGGTGACGCGGAAAATGATGCCCGGCGCCGAAAAACGCGTTGCCGAGGTCTTCCGGGCCACGCTCAACCCGGATGACATACCCTTGACTCTTGAGCAAGTTCTGGCCCAGGCGGCGCACCATGACGCCATCCTGCTCACCTCCTTCGACAAGTTGGGCCCTGATTTCATCCCGTCGCTGCCGCCGTCGATTCGCATTATCGCAACGCATTCGGTGGGCTATGACCACCTGAGCATCCCGCAGGCCAGGGCCAAGGGCATCGCCGTCACCAACACGCCGGGTGTGCTGACCGATGCCACCGCCGACATCGCCATGCTGCTGCTGCTGGGTGCTTCGCGCGGCGCCTCCTGGGGTGACCGCATGGTGCGCGAAAACCGCTGGGGCGAGACGACGCTGATTTCGCCCATGGGCTTTGACTTGTCGGGCAAGCGCCTCGGCATTCTCGGCATGGGCCGCATCGGTCAGGCCGTGGCCCACCGCGCCAAGGGCTTTGGCATGCAACTCCACTATCATTCACGGAGTGCCGTCGGCGAATCCGATGGCCACGGGGCGCGCTATCACGCCACGTTCGAGGCCATGCTGCCGCATTGCGATTTCCTGTCGATCAATTGCGCCTCGACGCCCGAAACCCGCGGCATCCTCAACGCCCGCACGATTGCGCTGTTGCCGGAGAACGCCATCGTGGTCAATTCGGCGCGCGGCGATATCGTCGATGATGACGCCTTGATCGCCGCCCTTAGCTCCGGCCGGCTTGCCGCCGCCGGCCTCGATGTCTTCAAGGGCGAGCCCAACATCGACCCGCGCTATCGCGCTCTCGACAATGTCTTCCTGCTGCCGCATATCGGCAGCGCCACGCCCGGCACGCGCGAGGCCATGGGCCACAAGTGCATCGACAATCTCCTGCAATTTTTTGCAGGGCTTCGCCCAACCGATTTGCTGACTGGAGACTGATATGGGAAAGATCGACCAACGCCTCGCCGAGATCGGCATCACCCTGCCCGAGGCTGCGAAGCCCGTCGCCAATTACGTGCCCTGGGTGCGCAGCGGCAATCTGGTATTCATTTCGGGCCAGGGCCCCATCGAGGGCGGCAAGATCACCCTGCAGGGCCGCTTGGGTGACGACATCTCGATTGAAGATGGCGTCAAATCGGCGAGACTCAGCGCCATCAATGTTCTGGCCCAGTTGAAGGATGCCTGCGGCGGCGATCTCGACCGCGTCAAGCGCGTGGTGAAACTCTTGGGCTTCGTCAACGCCACGCATGATTTCAAGGATCATCCGAAAGTCATCAATGGTGCCTCCGATCTCATGGTCGAGGTCTTCGGCGACAAGGGCCGCCACGCCCGCTCGGCCGTCGCCTCGCCATCATTGCCCTTCGGCATCTCGACCGAAGTCGAGGCCATCGTCGAGATCGAATAGGCATGCCGCACGCGACATTTGCGCCGCCCTGGCTGACGGCGCGGCCCATCGCCCATCGCGGGCTGCATGACCTGAAGAATGGCATCATTGAAAACACGCTTGGCGCCTGCGATGCCGCCATCGCGGGCAACTATGCCATCGAATGCGACCTGCAGATCAGCCGCGACGGCGAAGCCGTGCTGTTCCACGACGACACGCTGGATCGGGTGACCCTGGCCAGCGGCGAGGTAAGCAATTACTCGCTGGCGGAACTGAAGAAAGTAAAGTTCCGCCACGGCCCGGAATCGATTCCGGCGCTGAGCGAGGTGTTTGATCTGGTTGATGGCCAAGTGCCGCTGGTCATCGAATTGAAACCGCAGTGGAATGGTGACGACAGGCTGGCGCGGCGGACTCTTGCGGCGCTCGAGTTCTACACCGGACTGCACGCGCTGATGTCGTTCGATCCCGGCGCGATCGCGGCGATCAAGACCCTGTCTCCCGGCACGGTACGGGGCTTTATCTCGGAACGCGGTTTCGATCCCTTCTACGATCGTCTCTCACCAGCACTGAGACGCGACATCCGCACCTTGGCTTGTCTCTCGCGCATCACCCCGCATTTTCTCTCGCTGAGAGCCGGTGAACTGCCCTGGGCGCCGGTCGCGCAATTGCGCTCCCAGGGGATGCCGGTCATCACCTGGACCATCCATTCGCCCGCCGAGGCCGCAATCGCGCTGCGCCATTGCGACCAGATCACCTTCGAAAATTTCCGTGCCTGAATGCTGAAGGCGGTCACCAGTATCCAGGCCATTGCGAGGGATGATTGGGACCGCCTGGCCACTCCGTCCGGCGCCGAGTTCAACCCGTTGGTCACCCACGATTTCTTCCGCTGCCTCGAAGAGGCAGGCTGTGCCGTGGCCAGGGAAGGCTGGGCGCCGCGCCATCTTCTGCTCGAGGAACAAGGCAAGATCATCGGCATCGTGCCGTGCTTCCGTAAGTCGCACTCCTATGGCGAATATGTTTTCGATCACGGTTGGGCCGATGCCTACACACGCGCTGGTGGCCGCTACTATCCGAAGCTCCAGGTGTCGGTGCCGTTCTCGCCGGTCACCGGCCCTCGTCTTTTCGCCGCCACGGCCGAAACACGCAAACGCCTCGCGCAAGGCCTGATTGCTCTGTGTACGGAGGAAAAAGCCTCCTCCGTTCACATCACTTTTTTGCCCGAAGAGGATTGGCTCACCATCGGCGGCAAGGACTGGCTCAAGCGCACCGACATCCAGTTCCACTGGCACAATCACAGCCATGCCAGTTTCGATGATTTCCTCGGCACGCTGTCCTCGCAGAAGCGCAAAAACATCAGGAAGGAGCGCGCCTCACCATCTTGCGCCGGCATCACCATGCGTGCCCTCACCGGCAGCGACATCGCCGAGCGGCACTGGGATGCCTTCTACGAATTCTACATGGACACCGGCTCGCGCAAATGGGGCCAGCCCTACTTAAATCGCCAGTTCTTCAGCTTGATCGGCCAGTCGATGGCCGAACACATCCTGCTGGTGATGGCCGAACGCCAGGGCCGCCTCATCGCCGGCGCCCTCAACTTTATCGGCTCACACGCGCTTTATGGCCGCAACTGGGGCGCCATCGAGCATCACCCCAACCTGCACTTCGAAACCTGCTACTATCAGGCCATCGACTTCGCCATCGCCCGTAAGCTGGCCCGCGTCGAGGCCGGCGCCCAGGGCGCCCATAAGCTGGCCCGCGGCTATCTTCCCCACAAGACCTTCAGCCTGCATTATCTGGCGCATCCCGGCCTGTCGCGCGCTGTGGCGGATTACCTTGAGGCCGAGCGCCAGGGTATCGATCAGGAGCAGCTCGCACTGGCCGAGCATTCGCCGTTCCGGCGCGACAGGGATGAGTGAACAAGGAGATTTGAATGAGCTACGACAGCGCCAACATCTTCGCCAAGATCCTGCGCGGCGAAATCCCGGCCCACAAGGTTTTTGAGGACGAAGCCACGCTGGCCTTCATGGACGTGATGCCGCAAGCTGACGGCCACACCCTGGTGATCCCCAAGGCACCGTCGCGCAACCTCCTCGATGCCGACCCCGCCGTGCTGGGGCCGCTGATGATCAGTGTACAGAAGGTCTCCAGAGCAGTGAAGCTGGCTTTCGCCGCCGAGGGCATCCTGATCAAGCAGTTCAACGAACCCGCAGCCGGCCAGACCGTCTTTCACTTGCACATCCACATCCTGCCCCGTTTCACGGGAATGGACCTGCGCCCCCACACCGGAAAAATGGCGGATCATGCTGTGCTGGCGAGGCATGCCGAGATGATTAGAGCCACGCTTGGAGCTTGATCGGGATCAAGGAAAGAACTGCCGGGCCGCAGCTGTTCTTCTTCCAACACAAGGAGAGGGCGACAGCTGCAGTATTCCTCCCTGAAATTTCAAGCCGCGTTAGTCCCCGGCCATTTTTTGGGCGAGGTGACGATCAGCGTCTTCTCCCGCTTGCGGGAGAAGAAAGGGGCCCGCCGCGAAGCGGTGGGATAGATGAGGGGGCGCGGGACGCGCCGGCGCGAAAACGGAGTCGGGCTTCCCCTCACCTAGCCCAACTTCGTTGGGGCCCCCTCCTCTCCCGCCAAGTCGGGCGAAGACGAAAAAAGGCCTGGATCGCTCCAGGCCTTTGCGTTCACTATAACGTTGCTTACTCCGCCGCCGGCAGTTCCGCCGCGCGTGCTTGTTCCTCGAGGATCATCGTGTCGCGCTTGTCGGCCACCTGGCGGAGCCTTGAGAGCATGCCACCGGTGCCGGCCGGGATCAGCCGTCCGACGATGACGTTCTCCTTCAAGCCTTCCAGCGTATCGATCTTGCCGATGATCGAAGCTTCGGTGAGCACCCTGGTGGTCTCCTGGAACGAGGCCGCCGAGATGAACGAGCGCGTCTGCAGCGAGGCCTTGGTAATGCCCAGCAGGACGGGCTTTCCCGCCGCCGGCTTCAGGCCCTCGGCGATCAGCTTCTCGTTCTCGTTGTCGAGCTCCTCGCGGTCCACCTGTTCGCCCATGAGCAGGGTCGATTCGCCGGTATCGGTGATCTCCACCTTCTGCAGCATCTGGCGGACAATCACCTCGATGTGCTTGTCGTTGATGTTGACGCCCTGCAACCGGTAGACCTCCTGGATTTCGTTGACGAGGAACGAGGCCAGCTCCTCCACGCCCTTGATGTCCAGAATGTCATGCGGCGCCGGGTTGCCGTCCATGATGAACACGCCCTTCTCGATGAAGTCGCCTTCCTGAACGGGAAGGTGCTTGCCCTTGGGGATCAGATACTCGACCGCCTCGGCGCCATCTTCCTGCGGCACCACGCGGATGCGGCGCTTGTTCTTGTAGTCGCGCCCAAATTCGACGCGGCCCGAGATTTCGGCGATGATCGCATGGTCCTTGGGGCGCCGTGCCTCGAACAGCTCGGCCACCCGCGGCAAGCCGCCGGTGATGTCGCGCGTCTTGGCGCTTTCCAGCGGAATGCGGGCCAGCACGTCGCCAGCCTGCACCTTGGCACCCGGATCAACCGAGAGCACGGCATCGACCGACAGCAGGTAGCGGGCTTCGCCACCCCGCGCCAGCTTCTGCACCTTGCCGTCCTTGTCCTTCACCACGAGCGCTGGCTTCAGCGTTGAGCCGCGCTGGTTCGAACGCCAGTCGATGATCACGCGGTTGGTGATGCCCGTCGCCTCGTCGGCGATTTCGTTCACCGACACGCCTTCGACCACGTCCTCGAATTCCACCGTGCCGTCGGCTTCGGTCATCAGCGGCCTGGTGTAGGGATCCCATTCAGCAATCCGCATGCCGCGCTTCACCTGGTCGCCCTCATCGACCAGCATCCGCGTGCCATAGCCCACCTTGTGCACGGCGCGCTCGTTGCCCTGCGGATCGACCACGACGATCGTCGTGTTGCGGCCCATGACCATCAACCGGCCGGTGCCATCTTTCGCGAAGTTGCGGTTGCGGATGACGATCTTGCCGTCGTGGTTTGATTCAACGAACGACTGATCGAGCACCTGCGCCGTGCCGCCGATGTGGAAGGTGCGCATGGTGAGCTGGGTGCCCGGCTCGCCGATCGATTGCGCCGCGATGACGCCCACCGCCTCGCCCATGTTGACGGCGGTGCCACGCGCCAGGTCACGGCCATAGCACTTGCCGCACACGCCGAACTTGGTCTCGCAGGTCAGCACCGAGCGGATGCGAAGCTCGGTCATGCTCGATTTCTCGATCTTCTCGACATGCGATTCCATGATCTCCTCGCCCGAAGGCAGGATGACCGTTCCGGTGGCCGGATCGATCACGTCCTGTGCCGCGGTGCGGCCCAGCACACGGAAGCCCAGCGAGGCGATGACCTGACCGGCATCGATGATCGGCCGCGCGGTGATCGAAGCCTTGGTGCCGCAATCGACTTCCGAAATGATGGCATCCTGCGCCACATCGACGAGGCGGCGGGTGAGATAGCCCGAGTTCGCCGTCTTGAGCGCCGTATCGGCAAGTCCTTTGCGGGCACCATGCGTCGAGTTGAAGTATTCGAGAACCGACAAGCCTTCCTTGAAGTTCGAGATGATCGGCGTCTCGATGATTTCGCCAGAAGGTTTCGCCATAAGTCCGCGCATGCCGCCCAGCTGCTTCATCTGGGCTGGCGAACCACGCGCGCCCGAGTGGCTCATCATGTAGATCGAGTTGATCTGCTGCTCGCGGCCCGTCACCGGATCGGTCTTCACGGCGGAAATACGCGCCATCATTTCCTCGGCCACCTTATCGGTGGTCTTGGCCCAGGCATCGACGACCTTGTTGTACTTCTCGCCCTGGGTGATCAGGCCGTCGATGTACTGCTGCTCGAACTCCTTCACCAGCTCGCGCGTCGTGCCGACGATCTTCTCCTTGGTTTCAGGGATAACCATGTCATCCTTGCCAAACGAGATGCCCGCCTTGTAGGCGTTGTAGAAGCCCAGGCTCATGATGCGGTCGCAGAAGATGACCGATTCTTTCTGGCCGCAATGCCGGTAGACGGCATCGATCATCTTGGAGATGTCGCGCTTGGTCATCAGCTTGTTGCACAGATCGTAACTGATGCCGATGGACTTCGGCAACAGTTCGCCGATCTTCATGCGGCCCGGAGTGGTATCGACGATACGGTTGTAGCGGCGGCCTTCATCGTTGACGTCGGCAACGCGGCCGCGGATCTTGGTGTGCAGCGAGATGACGCCAGCCGCCAGCGCATGGTCGATTTCCGCCATGTTGCCGAAAGCTTTGCCCTCGCCCGGTTCGCCCTTGCGGGTGATCGAGAGATAATACAGACCCAGCACGATGTCTTGGCTCGGCACGATGATCGGCTGACCGTTGGCCGGATGCAGCACGTTGTTGGTCGACATCATCAGCACGCGGGCTTCAAGCTGAGCCTCGAGCGACAGCGGCACGTGAACCGCCATCTGGTCGCCGTCGAAATCGGCGTTGAAGGCGGTGCACACCAGCGGATGCAGCTGGATCGCCTTGCCCTCGATCAGCACCGGCTCGAAGGCCTGGATGCCGAGGCGATGCAATGTCGGCGCGCGGTTGAGCAGCACCGGATGTTCGCGGATGACCTCGTCGAGGATATCCCACACTTCCGGCTTCTCTTTTTCGACAAGCTTCTTGGCTTGCTTGACGGTGGCCGAGAGTCCCTTGGCATCAAGCCTGGAATAGATGAACGGCTTGAACAGCTCGAGCGCCATCTTCTTCGGCAGCCCGCACTGATGCAGCTTCAGTTCCGGGCCAACGACGATGACCGAGCGGCCGGAATAGTCCACACGCTTGCCCAGCAGGTTCTGCCGGAAGCGGCCCTGTTTGCCCTTCAGCATGTCGGCCAAGGATTTCAGCGGACGCTTGTTGGCGCCGGTGATGACGCGGCCACGCCTACCGTTGTCGAACAGCGCGTCAACGGCTTCCTGCAGCATGCGCTTTTCGTTGCGCACGATGATGTCGGGCGCCCGCAATTCGATCAGCCGCTTGAGGCGGTTGTTGCGGTTGATGACGCGGCGATACAGATCGTTCAGATCCGACGTGGCAAAGCGTCCGCCATCGAGCGGCACCAGCGGCCGAAGCTCCGGCGGAATGACCGGAACCTGTGTCAGGATCATCCACTCCGGCCGGTTGCCGGATTCGAGGAAGCTCTCGGCAAGTTTCAGGCGCTTGGCGATCTTCTTGGGCTTCAGATCGCCGGTGGCATTGCGCAGGTCCTCGCGCAGCTGGTCGCGTAGCTGTTCGAGATTGATCGCCATCAGGATGTCGCGGATGGCCTCGGCACCGATCGACGCCGTGAAGGCGTCCTCGCCATAGTCTTCCTGCGCCTTGATGTATTCGCTCTCGCCCAGCAGCTGATGCAGCTTCATCGGCGTCAGGCCGGGTTCGAGAACGATGTAGTTCTCGAAATACAGGATGCGCTCGACGTCCTTCAGCGCCATGTCGAGCAGCATCGAAATGCGGCTCGGCAACGACTTTAGAAACCAGATGTGAGCAACCGGTGCTGCCAATTCGATATGGCCCATGCGCTCGCGCCGGACCTTCGACAGCGTCACTTCAACGCCGCACTTCTCGCAGATGATGCCCTTGTACTTCATCCGCTTGTACTTGCCGCACAAGCACTCGTAATCCTTCACCGGCCCGAAGATGCGGGCGCAGAACAGCCCGTCGCGCTCCGGCTTGAAGGTCCGGTAGTTGATGGTCTCGGGCTTCTTGATCTCGCCGAAAGACCACGAGAGAATTTTCTCCGGTGAGGCGATCGAGATGCGGATCTGGTCGAAGGTCGGAGCCGGCGTAGCCGGGTTGAAGACGTTCATGACCTCTTGGTTCATCGGCCACTTCTCCTTTTCGCAGGACCATGCCTGCTGGGTGTTCTCAATTCAGATGACGCCACTGCGGCGGGGAGTTTTCTCCCCCCGCCCGCGATCGCTTATGTCCCTTGCTGCGAGCTCTGCAGCTCGACGTTGAGGCTCAAGGAGCGCATTTCCTTGACCAGAACGTTGAAGCTTTCGGGGATGCCCGCCTCGAACGTGTCGTC
>JANPCS010000441.1:0-3250 GCA_031431065.1 Hyphomicrobiales bacterium
GGGCGGACTTAATTCGCTGGGCTTGCATAAATTGAGGGGCGATCTCCGGGGGTTCTGGTTGATCGACATCAAAGGACCGTGGCGGCTGCTGTTCAAATTCTCTCAAGGCGATGCATACGAGGTACATATCCATGACCCGCACTGATATCACGGCTTTTAGCGGCGTACTGCCGCCCGCCCATCCTGGCGAGATCCTGGCGGAAGAACTACAGGCGCGCGGCCTCACCGCAAATCGGGCCGCCCTTAAAATGCGCATCCCTGCAAATCGCCTGACTGCCATTATCAAGGGCGAGCGGGCCATCACCGCCGAGACGGCGCTGCGCCTTGCAGCCTTGTTTGGCGTCAGCGCCCAGTTCTTCATGAATTTGCAGTCGCAATTCGAATTGGCGGTCGCCACCAGGGACCTCGGCGCGAGAATTGCACAGGAAGTCGAGGCTGCGTAGGAGACGGACAGGGATGGCCTGAGTTGAGCTTCCCCTTGCCTTTTGGCCTGCCGCGGACCATATAGCGCTCGGGAGGTTGGCGGCGGACGTGCCGCTCGCCAACCGGGTCAGGTCCGGAAGGAAGCAGCCCCAACGAGACCGGAACGGGTTGCCCGTCCAGCCTCCCACCTCGTTTTTTCTTCGTCGCGGAAGCCCGCCATGGTTGAGACTTCAAGCGCCGCGAGCGCCAGTGGCTACCGCGTTCTGGCCCGCAAATACCGCCCTCTCACATTTCCTGACCTGATCGGCCAGGAGGCGATGGTGCGCACCCTCACCAACGCCTTTGCCAGCGGCCGCATCGCCCAAGGCTTCATGCTGACCGGGGTGCGCGGCGTCGGCAAGACGACGACGGCCCGCCTCATCGCCAGGGCGCTGAATTACGGCGGCAAGCCGTCAATCGACATGGCCTCCTATGGTCCGCACTGCGAGGCCATCCTCGAATCCCGCCATCTCGATGTGATCGAGATGGATGCGGCGTCGAACACCGGTGTCGATAACATGCGCGAGATTATCGACAGCGTGCGCTATGCGCCGGTGCAGGCGCGCTACAAGGTCTATATCATCGACGAAGTCCACATGCTCTCGAAGAGCGCCTTCAACGCGCTGCTGAAGACGCTGGAAGAACCGCCGCCGCACGTGAAGTTCATCTTCGCCACGACAGAGATCAACAAGGTGCCGGTCACCATCCTGTCGCGCTGCCAGCGTTTTGATTTGAAGCGGCTGGATGCGGCACTGCTCAGCCGCCACTATGCCGGCATCGCGGTGAAGGAAGGTGTAGCCGCCGAGCCCGATGCGCTGGCGATGATTGCGCGGGCCGCCGAAGGCTCGGTGCGCGATGGACTGTCGCTGCTCGATCAGGCGATTGCCTATGGCGAAGGCCAGGTCAAGGCCTCGGACGTTGCCGCCATGCTGGGCCTGATGGACCGCAGCCGCATTATCACCCTGTTCCAGAAGGTGATGGCGGGCGATACCGCGGCGGCCCTGCACGAGATCGAGACGCAATACCGCGACGGTGGCGATCCGGCGGCAATCCTCGGCGATCTCGCCGGCTATGCGCACTGGGTCACCCGGTTGAAGGTGGTGAAGGAGACAGCACTTGCCGATACCTCGCGCACCGAAGCTGAAAAAACCAGCGGCGCCGAGGATGCCGCAAAGATCAGCATGGCGCATTTGACCAGGGCCTGGTCGATGCTGCTGAAGGGCATCCGCGAGACCGAGCTGCATGCCGATCCGCTGATAGCGGCCGAGATGGTGCTGATCAGGCTGGCCCACGCGGCGGAATATCCAAGCGGCGAGGATCTGGCCAAGCTGGTGAAACAGGCGCCGGCGCCTGAGCGCATGGTGCCGCTGCCGGCGCGTGAACTGCTGCGCGGCGGCGATGCGCCGGCAAACCAGCTATCAGCACTCGCTATGCAGCCGCAACTTGCAGCTCCTCCGGCTGAGACCCAGACACGAACCTTCTCGAGTTTCCGCGATATCGTCGAACTCGCCCAGGAAAAGCGCGACCTGAAACTGAAATCAGATCTCGAGAGTCTGGTGCGGCCGATCCGCGTCGCCCCCGGCCAATTCGAATTGGCACTGGAGCCCGGCGCCCATGCCACACTCCCCGGTGAGATCGCCCGCAAGCTTGAAGCCTGGACCGGCATGCGCTGGATGGTGATGGTGGCCAAGGACGGCGGCGACAAGCCGCTGGCCCGCCAACGCCGGGAAAACCGCGACAGCCTGTTCATCCTGGCGCGCGAACATCCCGATGTGCAGGCCGTGCTGAAGCGCTTTCCCGGTGCCGAGATTATCGACGTCAAGGAGCCGGAGATCTTGACCCTTCCAACCATGAGTGAGAGCGATGAAGAATCTCGGTGACATGATGAAGCAGGTTCAGGCCATGCAGGAGCGCATGGCCGGCATGCAGGCGAAACTTGAGCAGGCCAGCGTGACCGGCCAGTCGGGCGGCGGACTCGTCAAGGTGACGCTCAATGGCAAAGGTGGCATGACCGGCGTCATGGTCGATGCCTCGCTGTTGAAGCCGGAAGAAAAAGACATCGTCGAAGATCTGATTGTCGCCGCCCATGCCGATGCCAAGGCAAAGTCCGAAGCGATGATGGCCGAAGAGATGAAATCGGTCACTGGCGGGATGGCCTTGCCGCCCGGGATGAAACTTCCCTTCTGATGTCGAAACGCACCGCCGGACCCGAGATCGAGCGGCTGATCCAGCTGCTCAGCAAGCTGCCGGGACTAGGCCCGCGTTCGGCCAGGCGCGCCGCCCTTCACCTCTTGAAGAATCGCGAGCGCCTCCTCGAACCCTTGTCGTCAGCCATGGCGGAAGCCCGCGACAAGGTGAGTGTGTGCAGTCAATGCGGCAATGTCGATACCATCGATCCTTGCACGCTGTGCACCGACCCCAGGCGCGACCGCAGCATGATTTGCGTCGTCGAGGATGTGGGCGATCTGTGGGCGCTGGAGCGGGCCGGTGCCTGGAATGCCCTCTATCACGTGCTGGGCGGCACGCTGTCGGCCATCGAGGGGATCAGGCCCGAGGATCTGGCGATCGGCCAGCTGGTCGAGCGGGCGCGGGCGGGCCAGGTGAAGGACGTGGTGCTGGCGCTCAACGCCACCGTCGAAGGCCAGACCACCACCCATTACATCACCGAGCAGTTGAAGGCGCTTGGCATTCCCGCCTCGCGGCTTGCCCATGGCGTTCCGGTGGGCGGCGAACTCGATTATCTCGACGAGGGGACCCTCACCCAGGCGATCCGGGCAAGACGGCCGCT
>JANPCS010000442.1:0-3049 GCA_031431065.1 Hyphomicrobiales bacterium
CGGCACGGAGGTTACACTGTTATTCCCGCTCGATGGGCAGTGATCGACTCCACGTTGCGAATGCTGTGCGGCCGTTGCACAGGCTCGATCATCAATGGCTCGATCATCAATTGACCTATCGGCACGATGTGTGTTAATATCCGTCCAGGGCCGCTTCTTGTTGAGGACTTTGGTGAGCATCATCCCAAAGCCCAGGGAAGACTGTCATGAAAAAACCCAAACCCAACAAAGCCCCATCCGCCAAGACCGCGCCCGCCAAAAAGAGCGATGCGTTTGGCATGCGCCCGGCCGCCAGCATGGCGGAGGCCAAGCAAGACCAGATCCATGTCTATGGCGACAATGTTGTCTGCAACACCGATTCGCGCGGGCTGCCGACGCCGCGAGGCAAGTCTCCGCTGGAGATCGTGCTCGATGCCTCGGAAGGCTTTATCCCGCTGTGGGCAAAGGACACCACGCTGCGCTGGCGGTTCCAGGAGCGGACCATGGCCGGCTTCGCGAATGTTGCCGCCGCCAAGGCTGCAGTGCGGGCCCTCATGGGCGAGGCTCTGCTGCTGTGGGGCGATGCGGTGCCGGTGCAATTTTCCGAGCGCCAGGAGGCCTGGGACTTCGAAGTGGTGATACGCAATGCCGACGACTGCAATGCCAGCGGTTGCGTGCTGGCGAGCGCCTTCTTTCCGGATGGCGGGCGCCATGAACTGGTCATTTACCCCAAGATGTTTGCCCAGACGCGCAAGGAGCAGATCGATACGCTAACGCACGAGTTGGGCCACGTTTTCGGACTGCGGCATTTCTTCGCGCAGGTGAGCGAGACGGCTTGGCCCAGCGAGGTGTTCGGCTCGCACCGGCCGTTCTCGATCATGAATTATGGCGCGCAGAGCGAACTCACCAACGAGGACAGAGTCGATCTGAAGCGGCTCTATCAGGCGGTGTGGCGGAACGAGCTCACGCATATCAACGGCACGCCGATCAAGCTGGTGACGCCGTTCAGCGCGATGATGGGCGGGCCGAAGGTGATGGCGGGCTATGACTTTCTGGACGGCATCGCCGCCGAACATTGCCCGCTGTGCCAATGCGGCAGGGCTACCGGCCAGTTGCGGGGCGGTTTGCGCGGCGGCTGAGCCGCCCTCCGTCTGAATCCAAGCAACCTGCAAATCAACCTCTTGATGGGAGGACGGATCGTGGAGTCACTTCGCGGCGTCTGGACATATCGCAGTTTCTTCAATGCCGTGGGCGGCCAGGAGCCTCCCGGCGGCATCAAACTCTGGGAAGCCGAGCTTTATCTCGACATCGACCCGGCAAACGGCCGCGTTTTCGGTCATCTGGGCGAACGGCTCGATACGACACCCGGCACCGATGCGGATGGCTTGCCCTATCCATTCCTGTCGGTGGCGGGGACATATACGGAGGGCAATCCCGTCACGCTGGCGTTCCGCGCCACGGGCCGGGGCGGCTCGGCGTGGGAAAAATGGATCTATGACTATCGCTGCGCTCTCACGCCCGAATGGCCGCGCCAGCCCGGTTTCAATCCGGCCAGCGTGCAACGCCCGACGCTCACCGGCACGGTGATGCGGGTGGTGGAACATGATGGCGCGGCAGCCGGTGCAACTTATACGTTCTATGCCGTCAAGCATGGCTTCACCGAGCCCAGGGTTGCGACGCCCCTGCCGCCGGCCGTGGTGCAGATGCTGGCCAGCCCGGCCATGCGCCTGCATCACCAGGTCTGGCATGCCAGCCGTGACGAATGGGACGATCTCACGCCCGAGCAGAAGGCGTGGCTCAGGCAGAACAACTGGCAGCCGGGACCTGCCAATGCCGAGCGCCCGGCGGGATTCAGACCGCATCACTACACAAATCATTCCGGAGAAGACTTCCTGTTCATGCACCGCCGCATGATCAAGGCGGTCAAGGATATCGCGGGTGCCGCTGCGCCGGGGGGGTGGGGACGCCTGCCGGAGCCTACCGTTCTCTCGAATTTCGCGGCGGAGGGCAAGAAAAACACGGTCGGCAACCTCGACGGCTTTGCATTGCCGCCCGCCTGGATTATTCCCGATGACGCGGGAACGACCTCCTGGCTGGTGGCGCTGCGCACCGCCGCCACCTATGCCGGCCGCTTCCGGGTGTGGGAAGCGCAATATACCAACCCGGCCTGGCTCGAAACCGTGACGCTCGGCCAATTGGGCGGTTTCATCGAATGGAGTATCCACAATTGGATGCACATGCGCTGGACTTCGGTGCAACGCGATCCGGCAAGCGGGTTGGCAGTGCCGAGCGGCCGGGTGAACGACGACTTCGACCCGCGCTGGTTCGCGCCCGAGAACGATCACCTGGGGGCGACGTTTTCATCGCATGTCAATCCGGTGTTCTGGCGGATTCACGGCTGGGTCGACAACCGCATCGAGGACTGGTTCCGCGCCCAGGAGAATGCCAGGCCAGGCGTGGTCAAGCGCCGCGCATTCAAGGACGTCAGCTGGTTCGAGAAAGACGGCAAGTGGGTGAACCTCGATGACCCATGGGAGGGACCAGTGGCGCAGGGTGGCCACCAGCACGGCGACGGCGGAGCGCCTGGCCATGGCGGGCTCGATGTGGAGCTGATGAAGAAGGCGATCATCGTCATCTTCCGGGGCACAGGGGCGCTTGCGATGAGCACTGCGGCCCTCGACGCGCTGCGTTCGACCGGACAGCCGGGAACCGTATCGCGGTTCAAGAATATATTCCAAGACGGAGAGATCGAGCCCTGAGGGACCAGGCGGGCCTCGTTGAAGCGGCGGGATTTTGTTCCCGCCGTGCCGTTGTTCAGAAGAAAAACAGCCTGGCGCAGACAGCGAGGAGGACAAGCGCCAGGGCGATGCGGATGGCGTTTTCGGAGACGCGCGCCGCAGCCATGCTGGCGACGATGATGGCCGGGATGGAACCGATCAACAGCGACCCCAGGATTACGAGATCGATGGTGCCGAGTACCGAATGCCCGAGGCCGGCCAGAAGCGTCAAGGGCACGGCGTGGGCGATGTCAGAGCCGACGATGCGCTGCATAGGCATTTTCGGGTAGAGG
>JANPCS010000443.1:0-10497 GCA_031431065.1 Hyphomicrobiales bacterium
CCAGATCGGAACGGGCGGCATTGTCTCCGTCGCGGGGGCAGGCGGTGACGATTCGCTGGTGGTCCTCGGCGCTGCCGATCTGTCTGGTGTCACGTTCAGCTCCTGGAGTTTTGGCGACAGCGTTTTCATCTTCGGCGGCAACCAGACGGATGACAAGATCATCGGGTCCAGCTTCGCCGATGAAATCGATGGCGATGGCGGCAACGACACGATCGAAGGCGGGGCTGGTTTCGATTCGCTGCTGGGTGGAGCGGGCAACGACACGGTCAGCTACGCCGGATCGGTGTTGGCCGTCAGCGTCAACTTGGCGACCGGCGCGGTGTCGGGTGGCGATGCGGCGGGCGATGTCATCTCAAGCTTCGTCAACGTCATCGGCGGCCATGGCGGTGACACGCTGACCGGCAGCGATGTGGCCAACAGCATTGCAGGCGGCGCCGGTGACGACATCATCATTGGCGGACTTGGCGCCGACATTTTGCAGGGCGGCGGTGGCGTAGACACATTTGTCTATAGCGATGGAGATGAACTCGATGGCATCGAGACGATCAATGGCGGTGGTGGCGATGCCGATACCATCACCTTCGTGGTCAATCTTGACAACAGTTTCACATTCATCGATGCCAATGTGACGGGAATCGAGCGCCTGGTGTTCACGGCCAATGAAGTCCTGGGCTTCAAGGCCGGCGTTCTGGGATCGGGGCCCGGCCAGATCGATACGGTCGTTGGCTCGGCTAGTTCCAACTCCCTGACGATTCTGGGGCCGAACACCGATTTGTCGGGTGTCACGTTCACCAACTGGCTCGGTGTGTTCGGCGGCGATGTCGTGCGTATCTTTGGCGAACTCGACGACGAAACGATCACCGGATCGCATGTGACCGACGAGATTTTGGGCCTCAGCGGGTCCGACACGATCAACGGCGGCAACAGCGCCGATATCCTTTTGGGTGGACTGGGGCAGGACTTCCTGACCGGAGGCGCGGGGGCCGATTTCTTCGCATACGCGGCGGTCAACGACTCCGCCATGGGTGCGAGCCGCGACCGCATTCTCGACTTCAATCAGGGGACCGACACCATCAGATTGTCTGGTATCGATGCGAAAATCGGCGGCGGCGACAATGCCTTCATCTTCATTGGCGAACTGGGTTTCACCGATGGCCAAGCAGGGCGCCTGCGTTATTTCCACAATGCCCAGGGCAACACCATCATCGAGGGTGAAGTGAACGGTGACGGCATTGCCGACTTCAGCATCCAGATCAATGGCCAGGTCAACCTGGCGGGCGCCGATTTCGAGTTGTAGCGCCGAGGCAGGTTTCGCGATGAACAACAGTAAGCAACCGAGCGGGAGTTCGACATGGCCAAGCTGACAGTTGCGACGAGCACCGATTTCAGCGGGCAGGTGCTTTTAAGCATCACCAACATCGAAGGCGCCATCGACGGCGATACGGACTTCCAAATTCAGCTCGATGGTTTGTTCAGTCTGACAGCTGCGGATTTCCAGCTTTGACGTGGGGCCGCCTCAGAAGCTCCATTCCTTGGCCTTCGTCACAACGAAGTCGCAGAACACTGTAACGCGCTTGATGTCTTTGAGATCCTCCGGACCGACGAAATCGGCATTCCTCACTCTTTTGCACCGAACTTACGCAGCAGGTCTTTGACCTTGGGATCGTGGCTAACTTTGATAGGTGTGTCACCGCGCTTGTCGGCGATATTTGGATCGGCGCCGTTTGAGAGAAGGAACTCCGCGACGTTGAGGCGGTTGTCCATCGCCGCCACCCATAGTATCGTCTCTCCGGTGCGGGTGTTGCGAAAATTAGCATTAACGCCGTTCGATACGAACAGCTTGACGACGTCGAGGTGGCCGTTCATCGCTGCAATATACATGGCGATGTCGTGATATTCCGATTCTTCGGCAAGCGGATCGGCACCTTTTTGCAGCAGCAGTTTGGCGATTTCGGTTTGGCCATTCGACGCGGCAATCATCAAGGGAGTGCGGCCCTGCGAATCGCGGCCATCCACACTCGCACCTCGTTCAATCAGCAGGGTGGCCGCCGCCAATCCATTGACCCTTGCGGCAATGTGCAATGGATGGGCTCTCTTTAGACTCCCGATCCCTTCCGCATTGACATTGGCGCCTCCGTCAACGAGCAGTCTTATGATTTCGACGGACCCTCGAGCCACTGCGATGTGTAGCGGCGATCCCATATAAACATCGTTCTCGCTTATATCGGCGCCCGATGAGAGCGCGGTTCGCACACGCCCGGCATCATCGGCCTTTATCGCATCCATCAACTCAGATGCCTTGGCCGGACTCGTCCCCAACCAGTTGAATACAAGGACCGAAGCCAAGATGCAAAAACAAGGATTCAAGGATATAAAAGCCTCCTCCACGATCGCAACATTCATCGGACGACCAATCCACAACAGCGATAATTAGCACAAATTCATGTCCGCTGCAATAATGGTTTGACAAGTAACTTCTGAGATTAGTGGGGCCGCTCCAAGCAGGTGTCTTCAGAAGCTCCACTCGCGTGCCTTGGCGACGATGAAGTCGCGGAAGACGGTGACGCGCTTGGTGTCTTTCAATTCTTCCGGATAAACAAAGTAAGTATCGAATTCCGGTGTCTCCACCGGAATGTCGATCTGCACCAGGCCTGAATCCTCGGGCACGATGTAATCGGCGAGCGAGGCGATGCCCATGCCGGATTGCACGGCGCGGCGCAGGCCATAGGCATTGTTGACCCGAAGTGCCACGGGGCGCGGCTCGCCATCGGCGCGGCCCACGCGTTCAAGCCAGTTGATGGGCGACAGATAATTGGGAGCCTGGCCGAAGGTGAGAATCTTGTGCTTGTCGAGATCCTCGAGCGATTTGGGAATGCCGTTCTTCTTCAGGTAGTCGGCTGAGGCATAGATGTGATGATGCACGGTGAAGAGCTTGCGCTGGATGAGATCGGGCTGGGTGGGACGGCGAAGCCTGATCGCCACATCGGCCTCGCGCATCGAGAGATCGAGTTCGCGGTCATCGAGCAGCAAGGTAACGGCGATCTGCGGATAGATTTCCGAGAATTCCTTGAGGCGCGGCGTCAGCCACACGGAGCCCAGCCCCACCGTCGTGGTGATGCGGAGTTCGCCCGAGGGTTTTTCCTTCGAATCCATCAGGCGGGTTTGCGCGGCGGTGAGTTTGGTAAACACCTCATGCGCCGTGCGGTAAAGCATCTCGCCCTGTTCGGTGAGGATGAGACCTCGCGCATGGCGATGGAACAGCGGCACGTTCAGGGCGTCTTCGAGTGCTGATATCTGGCGGCTGACGGCGGATTGCGACAGGCCGAGTTCATGGCCCGCATGGGTGAAGCTGCCGGCATCGGCCACGGCGTGAAAGATGCGCAGCTTGTCCCAGTCCATGACATTATTCAGCGGCATGGCGTACCTCCTGACGGGTGTGCAGCCAACGTTCGGCCTCAAGTGCCGCCATGCAGCCCATGCCAGCAGCCGTGACGGCCTGGCGGTAGATATCGTCCGTCACATCGCCCGCCGCGAAAACGCCTTCAATGGCGGTCTGCATCGAGCGCGGTTCGGTGATGAGATAACCGCCTTGCTTGAACGGCAATTGGTCCTTGAACAATTCGGTCGCGGGCGAATGGCCAATGGCGATGAAAATACCGTCGGCGGCCACATCCTCGATGGCTCCGGTCTTGACGTTTTTCAGCCGCGCGTGGGTGACGCCCCTGGGATTGTCCGTACCCAGAACATCGGCCAGTGCCGTGTCCCACATCACCTTGATCTTGGGATGGGCGAAGAGGCGGTTCTGCAGGATGCGCTCGGCCTTGAATTCGTTGCGGCGGTGAACGACGATGACCTCGCTGGCGAAATTGGTGAGGAAGAGGGCTTCCTCGACAGCGGTGTTGCCGCCGCCGACCACCACGACGCGCTTGTTGCGATAGAAAAATCCGTCACAGGTGGCGCAAGCCGAAACGCCAAAGCCGCGGAAGGCCTGTTCGGAGGCCAAGTCCAGCCACTTGGCCTGGGCGCCGGTGCAGATGATCAGCGCGTCGCAGGTGTATTCCTGGCCACTGTCGCCCTTGAGCCAGATCGGCGTGTCACGCAGCCTCACTTCGGTGATGGTGTCGGAGACGATCTCGGTACCGACATGTTCTGCCTGGGCTTGCATCTGCTCCATCAGCCAGGGGCCCTGGATGACATCGGCAAAGCCTGGATAGTTCTCGACATCGGTGGTGATGGTGAGCTGGCCGCCGGGCTGGATGCCCTGGACGAGAATTGGTTGCATCATGGCGCGGGCGGCATAGATGGCGGCAGTATATCCAGCGGGTCCCGATCCGAGGATCAGAACGCGGGCATGACGGGCGGGCATGGCGAACTCCGGGTTGCTATGAAAAATAAACATAGCTCAATTCGAGCCAGCTTCAAGTCCACTACAAGCTATTGTGAACAGTCCGTCTTTGCGCATGCGTCTCCAGCGGCAGTCCGGGCTTCGACGGCAGGATTTCGCGCAGGCTGCTCATGGCCAGATCGGCCGTGATGTCCAGGTAGGGCTTGGGTCTTCCGAAGAGGTAACCTTGCAGGAAATCGCAGCCCTCGGCTCGCAGCAATGCTGCCTGGGCCTCGGTTTCGATGCCTTCGGCCACCACATCCATGCCAAGATCGCCGGCCAGCCGGATGATGGCGCGGATGATCGCTGTGTTGGCGGGTTTGGTTTCGAGGCCGGCCACAAATGACCGGTCGATTTTCACCCTCGAGAAGGCGAAGCGCTGGAGATAGCTGAGCGAGCTGTATCCGGTACCGAAATCGTCGAGCGCCAGCTTGACGCCGAGATCGATCAGCTGATCCATGACGCGGGCCGCGATGGCCTCGCTCGACAGCAGGACAGTTTCGGTCAGTTCCAGCGTCAGGCGGCCGGCTTCGAGACCACTGTCCGCCAAAGCCTGCTTGACATGGTCGACAATGCCGGACGAGCGGAACTGGCTCGGCGAGACATTGACCGCCACGGCGATGTGAGCAGGCAAGGCGGCAGTCTGGCGGCAAGCGCGGCGGATGGCCCAGTTGCCGAGTTCGGTCATCAAGCCGGCTTCCTCGGCGACATCGAGAAACTGGCCGGGCTGCAGGAAACCACGACGCGGATGATTCCAGCGCATCAGTGCCTCAAACCCGTGGACCTTGGCCGAGGCGGTGCCGACGATGGGCTGGTAATAGAGTTCGAGGGTGTTGGCGGGGATCGCCTCGCGAAGTTCGGCTTCCAGTGCCTTGCGCTGCTGCAGGCGATTCTTCATGACGTGGTCGAAGATGCAGGCCTTGCTCTTGCCGCTGGTCTTGGCGTGATACAGCGCCAGGTCGGCGTGGTTCAGCAATTCCGTGCTGTCGGCGGCGTGAGCGGGAAAGAGGGCAACGCCGACGCTGGCGCCGATGATGGTGTTGTGGCCTTCGATCTCGATCGGCTGGCGCATGGCATTGACGAAGTCCGCCGCGATCATGTCGGCATTCATGGTGGCGGACACGCCCGCCATCAGCACCGCAAACTCATCGCCGCCAAGACGCGCCACCGTGGCGGCAGGGCCGGCGAGGGTTCGCAGACGGCGCGCCGTGGCGTTCAGCACGGCATCGCCTGCACCATGGCCGAGCATGTCGTTGACCTCCTTGAACTTGTCGAGGTCGATGGTGAACAGCACGCAGGTACCGCGGAGGTCGCGGGTGACGGCATTCAATGCGTTCATGAAGTGGAAGCGGCTGGCGGCACCAGTAAGCTGATCGGTGTTGGCGTGCTGCTCGACTTCGGCCAGCCCTTGCACGCGCTCGGTGGCGTCCTGGATGGTGCCTTCGGTGTAGATGGGATTTCCCGACTGATCGCGTACGTACCAGGCGTTTTCGGTGATCCACAGTCTCTTGCGGGTGCGATGGCTGTAGACTTCGGAGACGAGATCGCGGACTTCACCTTGGGTTGCCATCAGATGCTGGAACAGCCTGGGGCGGTCGGAATCGACATACCAGTTGCCGCCATTCGACTTCACCGCCGCATTGTATTCCGCCTCTGTTTCGTAGCCGTTGAAGTTGACGAGGGCGCGGTTGGCGCGCACCGGCGTGCCGTCTGGCTTGTCGCGATAGATGCCGCAGACCGCATTCTCGAACAGGCTGCGGTATTCGGATTCGGCGAGCTGCAGATTTTCGTCGCGGCGGCGCTCGGCTGTAATGTCCTCAACGAGTAGCACCTTGCCGCCGCCGGTGAGCCTGTTCAACTGGATACTGATCACTTGCCCGTCGCCGCGCCGCATGGAAGCGGATTGGCCATCGGCGCCCAATGATACGTCCGTCGCCGTCAAGACTGCTGCGACGTCGGAGAGATCGATGGCGTCCTCGGCGAAGTGGGCCGGCAGCTGCAGCAGTTCCACGGCGCGGGCATTGCACAGATGAACCTGGCCATCGGGCCCGAAAATCATGATGCCCTGGCGGATGCTCCTTAGTGTCGTCAGGAGATGTTCCTGCGCCTGCCCCAGCCTGGCTTTGGACTCTGCCAATTCAACGCCAGGCGAATGGCCATCCGGCAGAGCCTGGCGGAACGGACTGATGGCAAACCGGTGCTGAGTCACTGCGGAAAAATCCGCTCGTGACCGCAATCCCGCCGGGGATACGGCATGTCCATTGTGAATTTACCTTGCATTACGTCCCGACCGTCGTGCGTCAAGAATGGCATTGATCCCTTTACAATAGCATTAATGGAAGAGATCAAATCCCCTCATGAAAATTGGATATTCGCCACCTGCGGCAAGAGTTGCTATCACCCGGCTATGAGCCCTTCCGTTAACCTCGATGCCACCGACTGGAAGATCCTTCGGGAACTTCAGCGCGATGGCCGTATCACCAATGTCGAGCTGGCCAGCCGGGTCGGCCTATCGCCGCCGCCCTGCCTGCGCCGCGTGCAGGCGCTGGAGAGGGCGGGGGTGATCTCCGGCTACCGGGCCTTGCTGGATGCGGGGCAGCTCGGTTTCGATGTAAGGATGTTTGCTTTCGTCGGGCTGAAGAGCCAGGCCGAGGGCGAACTCAAGGCCTTCGAAGCCAAGGCGCTCAAATGGCCACTGGTGCGCGAGGCTTATGCCATTTCGGGGGAGGCCGATTTCCTGCTCAAATGCGTGGCGAGCGACTTGAGCGCGCTCCAGGATTTCATCATCGGCGATTTAAGTGCCGCTGATAATGTCGAGAACGTCAAGACGACGCTCATCCTGCGTGTGGCGAAATACGAACCCGGAGTGCCTATCACGTGACCATCTCTTCCGACGCTACATCCCGCGCCGGCTGGTTCAGCCTGATCTCGTCGACGCTCACCGCCGTGGTGGTGGGCTTTGCCTCGACCATCCTGCTCATCATGGAGGCGGCCCGGGCGGTCGGCGCCAGTCCCAGCCAGCAGGCCTCATGGGCGGCGGCATTGTGTTTCGGCATGGCCATCACCTCGTTCATCCTGTCATGGCGCTACAGGATGCCGATGATCACCGCGTGGTCGACACCGGGTGCTGTGCTCATCGCCACCTCGGCCTCGGGCGTAACTTATGCCAACGCGCTTGGTGCTTTTGTTGTGGCGGCCGTGCTGATGCTGGTGGCCGGGCTGATCAAGCCGTTGGAGAAAGCCATCGAGAAAATTCCGGCGCCCATTGCTGCGGCGATGCTGGCCGGTGTGCTGTTGCGTTACACGCTGGGCGTTCCCGGTGCGGCGTTGGCCATGCCAGTGTTCGTGTTGCCGCTCATCGTGGTGTTCTTCGGGCTTCGCATGTCGTGGCCCTTGTTCGCGGTGCCGGTGATCGTCGTTCTGGGTGTGGTGATGGCGGCCTTCAGCGGCAGCTTTGCCGGCCAATGCTGCGGCTTCGGCATCACCGCGCTGGAATGGACGACGCCAACTTTCGATCTCCAGACCATGCTGTCAATCGGCGTGCCATTGTTCCTGGTCACCATGGCCTCGCAGAACTTACCCGGCTTCGCAGTACTCAGGGCGAGCGGTTATCAGCCACCGGTACAACCGGCCCTGATCGTTACCGGGCTGGGTTCGGCACTGTTGGCACCTTTCGGCAGCCACGCCGTCAACATGGCGGCGATCACCGCCTCCATCGTCACCGGACCCGATTGCCACCCCGATCCCGCCAAGCGCTGGCTGGTGGCCTGGCCCTATCTGGTGTTCTATGGATTGATCGGCCTGATGGCCGCGAGTTTCGTCGAAATCCTTGGCGCGCTACCGAAAGAACTGATCACCGCCATCGCCGGCCTCGCCCTGTTCTCCCCCCTGATGGGTGGCGTCACCGCCATGATGCGCGAACCCAGGGATATCGAAAGCGCATTGGTGTGCTTCCTGGTGACAGCGAGTGGCCTGAGCATCGCCGGTGTGGGCTCGGCCTTCTGGGGCTTGGCGGCGGGGCTGGTGCTGTTCGCCGTCAGGCATGTGAAGGAGATGAGAAGGGGCACCTAACTCACGCCACGCACAGAAACACCGCAAGTGCTCGCATGACTTGCAGCATCGCCGTGTCATCGGCGTGGCCGATGGTTGCGCCGAAACGTTCGCGGGGCAGAGTTGTCATCTTGTCGATGGCGATCTGCGAGGTTTGCCGCAGGCCGTTTTCGGGTGATGGCTCGAACGTCAGCCTCAGCAGTGGTGCATCGGCGCGGAGGTGCGAAGTCAGGGGGCAGACAGTGAAGGAGGGCAGGTCCGAAAACAGGTCGGACTGCACGATGAGCACCGGACGCGGCTTGCCATAGTCACCAGGTGCTGCGGCAACGACAATGTCGCCGCGGCGGATCAGCCGTTCGGCCACGGTGTTGCCGCATCGATAAAGTCTTGCAGTTCATCGCCTGCGGGATCCCCTGCGGCGATTGCCTTGGCCTGCTTGCGGGCTCTGGCAATGAAGGTAGGCGAAGCCGTATCCGGCAGCCACAATTGCACCGGCTTCAAGCCCGCAGCGCGGAGCCGGGCACGATAATCCTGCATGCGGCTGGTTGCTGGTTTTGGGTTCTGCTTTGGCATCCGCGCAGTATGGCACGTAACATGTTACGTTGCAAGGTGAACGCTAGCTTTCTTGGCGTCGTAATTCTTGAAAACGCTCACGTGGTGAATGGGCGAAATCGCGAATGCCAATTATAGATGATCGCGGCGCCCTGCCGAAAAGGTTGAATTTGGTGTTGATATCTGGGTCAACTTACGGCTTCTCAACTTCGAGGCTCCGGGCACGGTTTCCCGCAGGGCAGGAGCAGCCGCCGGAGGATGCTTGAGATTGCTTGATTTCGCTACCACAGCGACTAACTTGCTATTCAGCGAGGGCCGATGAAACTCAAGGCGATTGTTCATGAAGCGGAAGAGGGCGGGTTCTGGGCGGAAGTTCCGGCTATCGCGGGCTGTGCGTCACAGGGTGAGACGATGGAAGAGCTTCTCGCCAATCTGCGCGAAGCCATTGAGGGCTGCCTGTCGGTTGATGTAGCACCTGTGACGGCAGGTGGCCGGCAGCAGGTGCTTGAGATCGCTGTGTGAAGCAGGTCGCGGGCAAGGAGTTTGCCCGCTTTCTCAAGCGGCGTGGGTGGCGTCTGCTGAGAGTTGCTGGAAGCCATCACATCTACGGAAAGGACGGCAGCATCATGCGGCTTTCGGTTCCGATACATGGCAACCAACCACTGAAATCCTAGCTGATGCGGCACCTGATGAAATTGGCACTCATCATTGAAGACGACCTTTAGGTTTGTCCAAAGCCAAATCTCCTTCCATCAAGGATTGATCTTAACATCGCAATGGCCCTAGTCTCGCCATGACGGCTCAACGCAATCGGAGTTTCCTCCAATGACCCTTGCCCTGTTCCGCCGCCTGCTGCTGTCCGCCGGATTTTCCGCCCTCTTCGCCACGACGGCTCTCGCCTATGAGGCTGTGCCCATCGGCACGTTCACGCAGCCCATCGATATGCGGGTGGCGCCGGAGCAGCCGCGCCATCTTTATGTGGCGGAGCAGCCGGGCAAGATTTTCGTGCTCAGGAATGAAGTGCGGGTCAGTAGGCCGTTTCTCGACATCGAAGACCTGGCGCTGTTCGACGGCGAGCAGGGACTCTTGTCGTTCGCCTTCGCGCCGGACTATGAAACATCGCGTCGCTTCTATGTGCTCTATGTCAACAACGCCGGTAACGTTCAGGTTGACGAGTTCAAGCGCTCGGGCGCTGACCGCTTGCATGCGGCAGCGGGCACGCGCCGCAAGGTGATCGAAATTCCGCACCCTGACGCGGGCAATCACAATGGCGGGCCGTTACATTTCGGCGCTGACGGCTTTCTCTATATCGCCATCGGCGATGGCGGCAACACGTCAACACCGGGCGAACCGGCGCGGCGGCTTAATTCGCTGCTCGGCAAGATGCTGCGCATCAATCCTCGGGCGGCAGGCAACAAGGCCTATCAAATTCCACCGGACAATCCCTTCGTGGGTCAGGCGGGCCGCGATGAAATTTATTCCTACGGTCTACGCAATCCCTACCGCTTCTC
>JANPCS010000444.1:0-4577 GCA_031431065.1 Hyphomicrobiales bacterium
TTTCATCTGCGATTACATCCGCACGCCGATCGGCCGGTTTGGCGGCGCCTTGTCATCGGTGCGCGCCGACGATCTCGGTGCGGTGCCACTCAAAGCGCTGATGGCGCGAAACGCCGGCGTCGATTGGGCCGCGGTTGATGAGGTTATCTATGGTTGCGCCAATCAGGCGGGCGAAGACAACCGCAATGTGGCGCGCATGGCACTACTGCTGGCAGGACTGCCGCAGAGTGTGCCGGGCGCGACGATCAACCGGCTGTGCGGCTCGGGCATGGATGCCGTCATCACCGCGGCGCGCGCCATCAAGGCGGGCGAGGCCGATCTCATTATTGCCGGTGGCGTCGAATCGATGTCGCGCGCACCATTTGTCATGCCCAAAGCAACGGAAGCGTTTTCCCGCGCCGCGGAAATCCATGACACGACGATCGGCTGGCGCTTCATCAATCCGCTGATGAAAGCGCAATACGGCGTCGACTCGATGCCGGAGACCGGTGAAAACGTGGCTGAAGATTTCAAGGTGAGCCGTGCCGATCAGGATGCCTTCGCCTTGCGCTCGCAGTTGAAGGCCGCAGCCGCCCAAGCCAATGGCCGGTTGGCGCGCGAGATTACACCTGTCAGCATTGCGCAGCGCAAGGGCGATCCGATTGTCGTGAACAGCGATGAACATCCGCGCGCCACAACGCTTGAAGCATTGGCGAAACTGCCGACGCCCTTCCGGAGGGACGGCAGCGTCACTGCCGGCAATGCCTCCGGTGTGAATGACGGCGCTGCTGCGTTGATCATCGCGTCGGAGAAAGCGGCGCGGCAACATGGCCTGACGCCCATCGCGCGCATTGTGGCGGGGAGCACGGCTGGCGTGCCGCCGCGCATCATGGGCATCGGGCCGGCACCCGCTGTGGAGAAGTTATGCCACCGGCTGGGGATTAAACCGGCGGACTTTGATGTCATCGAACTCAATGAAGCATTCGCCTCACAAGGGATCGCCGTGCTGCGCCAACTCGGTGTCCCCGAGGACGCTGACCACGTCAATCCCAATGGCGGTGCAATTGCCTTAGGTCACCCACTGGGGATGTCGGGCGCCCGGATCACCGGCACGGTGGCGCTGGAACTTCGCATCAGGGGGAGAAAGCGCGCCCTGGCCACGATGTGCGTGGGTGTCGGGCAAGGCATCGCGATTGCGCTGGAGGCGGTGTGAGCGGCACGGAGCGCGGGGCGGCCATGGCGAGGCCGTGCGGCTCAGAGGCGAAGGCCTGCATTATCCGGTGATCGCCGATTATTTCGCCGGGGACTGATGGGCGCAGCGCGGCATGTTGTGTTTTGCAGCGATCCGGGGCAGTGAAGGCGTCATGGGTTGGCGAGAAATCAACATGAACCGGCGCAAGCCGCCGCTGCGCCTGGCGGTGATTGCCATGGCGCCCGGCGAGGACCGGCGGGCGGCCGTGCTGCGCAAGGCGGCATCCCAGGCGCTGGAGGCGTTGCAGGCGCAGCTGCCGCTCGCATTGGACGATGATGCCACGCAGCGGTTTTCGCCGTTCCTTGGCGGTTACCTGATGGGTTACGCGCGGCAGGCGGCGCTGAAGCATAACATCGTTTGTGATGATGCCGCGAGCGAATTCGCTGCCGAGTTCGAGCGGCAAACTGATCCGATGCCGGGTTTGCAACTGATCGGCAATGGCGTGGATGCGAGGTACGGCGCTGGCATTCTCGTCGGGCGTCTCGAAGCGCTTTGTGCTACGCGTCATCTGGTCGGAGAAGCTGTCCGGTGCTGGAAGAACGCGGAAGCGGCACTGGCCTTTCTCACTGCGTGCGACAATGCAGCCGCCCCGATGCAGAGCCGTGCGCCCACGCAAAGCCTGCGATTCACGAGGCAGGAGCGCGCGGTGATCGCTGCCGGTTTCGAATGCCTCGGTGCAATTTCAGAAAAGGCAACGCGCCAGGGATGAAAACCAAGCTGCAACAGCGTGACTGGGTGCCTGTTCATGCCGAGAAACATATTCAGTCGGTGGCTGCGCAGGTTGCGGCAGCATCGGCCGATGAAAATGAATCCCGCCTCTTGGCATTCATCGCCGAGAACCGGCAGATCCACGTGCACGATTGCATCAACCTCAACCCCGCCACCAACATGATGAACCCACGCGCCGAGGCGCTGCTGGCCAGCGGATTGGGGTCGCGCCCGTCGCTTGGTTATCCGGGCGACAAATATGAAATGGGTCTGGAAGGCGTCGAGAAGGTCGAGATCATGGCCGCCGAACTGGCGGCCGAAGTGTTCAATGCCAGGTACGCGGAAATTCGCGTTGGTTCAGGAGCACTCGCCAATCTCTACGTGTTCATGATGGCGGCCAAGCCGGGTGACATCATCATCGCACCGCCGCCGGAGATTGGCGGGCACGTCACGCATCATGGCGCTGGTGCGGCCGGTCTCTATGGCGTCGTCACGCATCGCGCGCCCATCGATGCGGCGGGCTACACCGTCGATGTCAAGCAACTGCGCGCCGATGCATTGCGCTTGAAGCCGAAACTCATCACCATCGGCGGCAGCCTCAATCTGTTCCCGCACCCAATTGCGGCGATCCGCGAGATTGCTGACGAAGTGGGCGCGCTGGTGCTGTTCGATGCGGCGCATATGTCGGGAATGATTGCGGGCAAAGCCTGGCAGCAGCCGCTGGAGGAAGGTGCGCATGTGATGACCATGAGCACCTATAAGAGTCTTGGCGGTCCACCGTCAGGCCTGATCCTCACCAGTGATGCCAATATCGCCGAGCGGCTGGATGCCATTGCATACCCCGGCCTCACCGCCAATTTCGACGCGGCGAAATCCGCCGCCCTGGCGATGACGCTGCTCGACTGGAAAGTGCATGGCCGCGCCTATGCGAAAGCGATGGCCGAGACAGCCAAGGCACTGGCGCAAGCGCTCGCCGATCTTGGAATCCCGGTGCATGCGGCGGAGCGCGGCATGACGGCGTCGCATCAGTTCGCCATTGAAACCAGCACGTTCGGCGGCGGGCAGACGGCGGCGAAGCTGTTGCGCCAGGCCAATGTGCTGAGCTGCGGCATCGGCTTGCCGATTGCCGAGGTGGCGGGTGACCTCAACGGCTTGCGCTTCGGCACGCCGGAAATCGTTCGCTGGGGCATGACGGTGAAAGACATGCCACAGGTGGCGCGCTTTATCGCCGATGTGCTGCAAAGAAAACGCGCCGCGCAATCGGTGGCGCCGGAAGTCGCTGCCTTCCGTTCGCAGTTCTCGAAACTGCATTTCATCCGCGCCTGAGCAGAGCTTCGATCCCGGCGGGTTTGGGCATGGCAGGTACGGAAGGCCAGATCGACAACAAAGATGCCGGGATTCGCAATATCCGTGCGATCGCGCTCAAGCTTTGGGCGGGATCACGCCCTTCTTGAGGATGAAGCAGCCGTAGAAGCGCGTCTCGCCGGTGACGATGACCGCATAAGCGGTCTTGGCCCTCTCATAAAACGCAAAGCGCTCGATCGAGCCCATCGGCCAGGACTTGCCCTCGGCCTTGTCGATGGCCTTCTGCACTTCCGCCTGAACCGGGGGAATGTCATTGGGTCTGCCGCTCACTTCCATGCGCTCGGCGGGGGCTTCGACAAAACTGTCGAGCGGCATCACCGTGAGGATGGCGGCGATGGCTTCGGCCGCCGTCAGGTTGTCCATGCGCAGCAGATTGCCGGTGATGGTGTGGCGGGCCACCGAATCAGCGGGGAAATTAGTGTCGCAGATCACCAGATCGTCGCCATGGCCCATGGCCCGCAAACACTGGATCACATCGGCATTAAGACGATTATCGAAATTGCGCAGCATGAGGTTCTCCTTGTCAGGAGGGGGAAGCTAGACGGCGGTGAGCAAGAGTCAAGTTGGGGTTCGGCTTGCTTTTTCAACAGAGGAAAACGTGTTGAAGTTGGTTGCCTCGCTTTTGGAACGAGGGCAAGACTACGTTGCGTGCCTGCCTCCCTGGAGACAGGAAGCAGGCGCTACGGGAAGCCAATGGGCGGCCTCGGCAATTGGGGCGAGGGGATGCTGTTGCAAGGTATTCCCCTCTCTCCGGCCCATGAATCACTCATAGCCGTCAGTGGGCCACGTTCGCATCCCGCGCAGACGCCTTATGCACATCAATCCGCAACGTCTGAGTTCTTATTTCGATCTTTTTAGACTCGCTATCGACTGTGAAAGCGCAAGTCAGGCATGCCAACGTATTGGCCGGTGCTCAGAGGCGAGGATGGGGATGGCCTCGGGCATCCCTAGTCTTTTTGCAATTCACGCATATTGCGTTTAATGCGCATTTCACGTATGCGGGAGCCTGAACCGACACCCAACAGAAACACCGTCATGGTCAAGCCCCAAGCCGTCCCCGCCGCTGAATTCACCCGCAACTTCGGCCACTACAGGATGCTCGCCCAAAAGGGCGCGGTCGCCGTCTCCAGCCATGGCACCATCACCGGCTATTTCATACCCGCCGATGAATATGAGGAGTTCGCCCGGTTCCGCGCTCAGCGCCACAGCTTTGCGACCGCCAATCTCCCCGAGGATAAAATCCGCGCCATTGCCGGCAGCCGGATGGACAGCC
>JANPCS010000445.1:0-4710 GCA_031431065.1 Hyphomicrobiales bacterium
CCTGCGGATAGCTGTCAAGAAGTGCGGGTCTTGCCTGGCCCTTCACCACCATGGCCATTTTCCAGGCCAGGTTGAAGGCATCCTGAATGGAGGTGTTGGAGCCGAGACCATTGGACGGCGGATGACGGTGAGCGGCATCGCCCATGATGAACACCCGGTTCTTCTGCATGTTGGTGGCATACATGTTGTTGACGGTCCAGGTATTGGCCGAGATCAAATCGATTTCCAGATTGGGATCGCCCACCAATTGCCGCGCCACTTGCGTGGCCATGGCGGCATCGACCACCGGTGCCGGCTGGTTGATGTCATAGCCCCAGATGATCAGCCATTCGTTCCAGGGCCGCACCATCCGTACAACGCCCATGCCGATGCCGCCCACGTCGGCGCCAGGCTGCATGACCCAGTAGAGGACCGACGGCCGGTGCGCGACATATTTGGAGAGATCGGCCCGGAACAGAATGTTCATCGAGCCGCCAAGCCCCATCTTGCCTTCGAAGGGAAAGCCTTCCTGTTCGGCCACCAATGAGTTTCCACCATCGGCGCCAATCAGATACTTGCAGCGGACCGTGAAGTTCTTCTCGGTCAATCTGTCGTTCACTGTGACAGTCACGCCGTCCGCGTCCTGGACATGCGAGACATACTCACATGACATGCGGGCGTCAGCACCGCGCGAGCAGGCCGTCTTGAACAGCAACGGCTCCATGAAAGTCTGCGGCAGATCATTCATGAAGGTCGGCGACGACAAGTGGTGTTCGGCACGCATCAAGGGATGCTTGCCCCAGCTTTTCATGCGGCCCAGTTCTTCTCCGGCGAGACTGACGCAGAAGACGTTCTCACCCATCAGATCCTGGTTGGTGGCATGCATGTAAGCTTCGGCCTCGACATCCTTGCCGAGGTCGCGCAGCACTTCCATGCAGCGCTGGTTGGTGATGTGAGCGCGCGGCGTGTTGGCCAGCCAGCGGTAACGGTTGATGATGAAGGTCTCAACGCCATGGGTAGCGAGCAGCCCGGCCATGGCAGAGCCGGCAGGGCCTGTGCCGATCACCATCACGTCTGTCTGAATATCTGCCATGTCGTCCTCTTACAAAGGTCTGCGGCCGTGGAAGGCGTCATCCAGCAGTTGCCGGATGGCGCCGCGTTCCAGGTTACGCGGGTTGGGATAGGGGTTGGCAACGGCGATATCCGCCGCCCTGTCCAGTCCGGATTCGGGCATGCCAATGTCTCTTAACGCCAGGGGTGCCCCCAGTTTTTGCGCCAGATCAAACAGACCTTGCGCCGCGGAAGCCGTGCCAAGCACCTGGGCGATCCGCCTCATCGCTTCCTCTGCCGCAGGCGCGTTGTAGGCCGTGGCATGCGGCAGGATCACCGTGTGGGTTTCGGCATGCGGCAGGTCGAAGGTTCCGCCCAGCACATGGCAGAGCTTGTGATGCAGCGCCATCGCCGCCGAACCCAGAACAGCGCCGCAGAGCCAGGCGCCATAAAGCGCTTCGTCCTGCCCCGCCTTGGCCCTTGGCAGTGCCGAGGCCAGCGCCCGGATGCCCTCCACGGCCATCAGCGATACGATCGGATTGCCATCGGCTGCATAGAGTCCTTCGACGGCATGGGCGATGGCATTCATGCCGGACGTGGCGGCAAACAGAGGTGGCAGTGTGTCAAGAAGATCGGGATCATAGATCACCGACTCAGGTTGAATCCTCGCATCGCGTTTGGTTACTTTCGCGCCATTGGCGGTTTCGCCGAGAATGTTGGTCATTTCCGAACCGGCATAACTTGTGGGGATCACGAGTTGCGGCAGATCGGTGCGCAGAGCAATCGCCTTGCCAAGCCCGGTTGATGATCCCCCGCCTAAAGCAATGGTGCCATCGCAACCTTCGGCCCTCAACATGGCCATGGCTTTCTCGGTCACGGACACGGGCGTATGCATGGCAGCACCCGCAAAGGCCACGCCACCAGTCTCCTTGACAATTCCGGCAGCCGACTCCGCCTGATGCGGCGTGGTGATCACCAACGGGCGTCTGATGCCAAGGCGCCTGGCCTCAGCCGCGGTCTCCGCCACTTTGCCTCGGCCAAAAATCACGCGCACCGGCAGTGCGGTATAGATGAAGGGGTTCATTTCGCCTCTCCGCGTACATGGTAGCCTGTCGGGAACAGCGAGATATTCCAACGCTGGGCGATGAAACCCCAAATACCCTTGGGCGCAACCAGCATGACAGCGATGGCCAGCGCGCCGAGGAACAGCAGATAGAGGGTGCCGAGATCGGCCAGGAATTCGCGCAGCAGAAAGTAAACAAGAGTGCCGACGATTGGTCCCTCGATGGTGCCGATACCACCGATCACCACGATGAAGATCACGAAGGCGGTCCAATCGTTGACACTGAAGGCGGCGTCGGGCGAGACGCGGATTTTTTGCAATGCGACGATTGAGCCGACCATCGCCGTCATGCCCGCCACGGCGACATAGACGCCATACTTGAGGCGCGTGATGTTGATGCCGAGGCTTGAGGAGGCCACCTCGCTGTCGCGGATCGCTGTCAGCGCCAGACCGATACGCGAGCGCAACAACCCGTAAACCAGCGCCACAGCGCCAACGCCAAGCACCAGTGTGATCCAGTAGATCGAAGCCTCGCGCCAGAACTTGTTTGCCGCCAGGGCCTGCATCACATGGGTGGGAATGGAGATGCCGGAACCGCCGCCGAGGCCCACCGATCCAAGCTGCGCGGCGATCAGGCGGAAGACTTCCGCCACCACCCATGTGCCGATGGCGAAATAGGCGCCCTGCAGGCGGAAGACCAGCTTACCGACCGGCAGGGATATGATCACGGCGGCAAGACCGGCGAGTGGAATTGCAAAGTAAGGATGAATGCCGAGATAGATGGTGACCGAGACCATGATATAAACACCAAGCCCGACATAGGCCTGTTGGCCAACCGAAACGAGGCCCGTATAACCCGCCAGCAGATTCCACAGCGAGGCGAGCGCAATATAGACCATCATCTCGCCGATGAGCCGCAGCGTGGCAATTGCACCCCACCAGGGAGCGGCAATCAGAATGGCGATCAGCACCAGCGCCAATACTCCGGCGATGCGGCTGGCGGTTGTGGCGCGGGTGACTTGCACGTTCATCCGTGCATCCTCGGGAACAGGCCGCGCGGGCGGATGGCCAGCACCAGCAGGAAAACCACATGGCCCGCCAGCACTTGCCAGCCCGGATTGACCTGCGCCCCGATACCCTGCGCCACGCCGAGGATGACACCGCCCGCCAGCGTGCCCCAGAGATTACCAAGCCCGCCGATGATGACCGCCTCGAAGCCGAAGATCAGGCGCCCTGGGCCGGCCGCTGGATCGAAATTGGCGCGCACCCCCAAAAATACGCCGGCAATCGCCACCACGCCAAGGCACAGTCCCATGGCCCAGGCATAGACCTTGCGCTTGTCGAGGCCCATCAGCAGGGCCGCCTCCGAATCATCCGACGTGGCGCGGAAGGCGCGGCCCAATGCCGTGTTGTAGAACATGTATTGCAGCCCGGCGATGACGCCGATGGCGACCAAGAACTGCAGCAGCGGCAAATAGCCGATGTCGACGCCAGGAAGCAGCGGGAATGAACCCGTCTCGAGTCCGCCGGCATTCAGCTTGCGGCTGTCAACCGTGAAGAGTTCGAGCAAGCCGTTCTGGATGATGACCGACAAGCCAAAAGTAACAAGCAGCGGTGGCAGGATGTCCTTGCCCAAGGTGCGGTTGAGGATGCCATACTGCAATGCAAAGCCGCAGCCCATGGCAATGGGAATAACGAAAATCAAACTCAGCAGCGGATGCAGGCCGGTCACCTGGATGATGACCCACGCCAGATAGGCCATCGCGACGATCAGGTCGCCGTGCGCGATGTTGACCAGCCGCATCACGCCGAAGATCAGCGACAGGCCGGCGGCAAACAGCGCATAAAGCCCGCCGACCAGAATGCCTTGGATGATGGTGTTGACCCAGGTCATGCTCACATTCCGAAATAGGCGGCTGATATCTGGTCTCGGGTGAAGGCCTTCGGCGCGCCCTCCAGCGAGATGCGGCCTTCCTGCAGGCAGAGAAAATGAACGGCTGTATCGAGAGCCCGCGTCACATCCTGCTCGACCAGGATCGCAGATAGACCGTTGCCCACAATGCGCGGCAGCAGCGCATAGATATCCTTGATGACGATCGGCGCCAGACCAAGGCTCAACTCATCGAGGAGAATAAGATCCGGGTTGGACATCAAGGCACGGCCGATGGCGACCATCTGCTGTTGCCCACCCGACAGCGATGTCGAAGGTGCATTGCGCTTTTCTTTCAGGATCGGGAAGAGGTTGTAGACGGCCTCGATGTTCCAGGGGCCAGGGCGCGTCACCTGCCCGCCAAGCACAAGGTTCTCCTCGACAGACAGCGAAGGAAACAGCCGCCGCCCTTCCGGCACCAGTGCAATGCCCTTGGCTACGATGTCATTGGCCACGAGTGCATGAATGGCCTCGCCCTTGAATCGGATCGTGCCGGTCTTCCTGGGGAGAAGACCGCAAACGCATTTCAGCAGCGTACTCTTGCCAGCACCATTGGCGCCGATCAGCGAGAGGATTTCGCCATGTCGCAGCGAGAACGAAAGCCCATGCAGCACCTTGGCATCGCCATACCAGGCCTCGAGGTTCTCGACCGAGAGGATGGCCTCAGACATGCGCGTCCTCGCCGAGA
>JANPCS010000446.1:0-15525 GCA_031431065.1 Hyphomicrobiales bacterium
AGCCGGCATCCGCACACCGCAGAACATCACCGAACGCGCCCGCCTGCAGGCGGCGAGCCAGGCGCCCTCGCTCGAAGCGCTGATGCCCGCCACCTTCGCTGAACTGTGCGCCACCTTCGACCGGCTGGAAGCCCATTACCGCGACATGCAGGACATGGAGTTCACCATCCAGGACGGCAAGCTCTGGATGCTGCAAACCCGCACCGGCAAGCGCACCGCCAAGGCAGCGTTGAAGATCGCCGTCGATATGGCCGATGAAGGCCTGATCGGCAGGTCCGAAGCGGTGCTGCGCATCGATCCCTCGTCGCTCGACCAGCTCCTGCATCCAACACTCGATCCGAAAGCCAGGCGCGAGGTCATCGCCACCGGACTGCCGGCTTCACCGGGTGCCGCATCGGGCGAGATCGTTTTCGACGCCGAAGAGGCGCAGCGGCTGAAGGCCCTCAACCACCGCGTCATTCTGGTGCGCGTCGAGACCAGTCCCGAAGACATCCACGGCATGCACGCGGCGGAAGGCATCTTGACGACGCGCGGCGGCATGACTTCTCACGCCGCCGTTGTGGCGCGCGGCATGGGCAAGCCCTGTGTGTCCGGCGCCGGTTCGATCCGTGTCGACTACAAGGCCGGAACCCTGAGCGTCATGGGCGTCATCATGCGCAAGGGCGACACCCTGACCATCGATGGCAGCAATGGACAGGTGATGAAGGGCGAGGTTGCCACCATCCAACCGGAGCTTTCGAGCGATTTCTCCCGGTTGATGACCTGGGCTGACGGCGTCCGCCGCATGGGCGTCAGGGCCAATGCCGAGACACCGCTCGATGCCCGCACCGCCCGTGATTTCGGCGCTGAGGGCATCGGCCTCTGCCGTACCGAACACATGTTCTTCGATGCTGACCGCATTCTCGCCGTGCGCGAGATGATCCTCGCCGACAAGCCCGAAAAACGCCGCGTGGCGCTCGCCAAAATCCTGCCGATGCAGCGCCAGGACTTCATCGATCTATTCGAGATCATGGTTGGCTTGCCCGTCACCATCCGCCTGCTCGATCCGCCGCTGCATGAGTTCCTGCCGCAGGCCGATCATGAGATCGAGGAAGTGGCCGAACAGATGAACGCCAACCCCGATACGCTGCGCAGCCGATTGGCCGAGTTGAAAGAGTTCAACCCGATGCTCGGCCATCGCGGAGTGCGCTTGTTGATCACCTATCCTGAAATCACCGAGATGCAATCGCGCGCCATCTTCGAGGCGGCAACCGAAGTGGCCCGCCGCACCGGCAAGGCGCCCATTCCGGAAGTCATGGTGCCGCTCGTCGCCTCCAAGGCCGAGCTCGATATCGTCAAGGAGCGGATCTTGGCGGTGGCCAGCCAGGTCGCAAAGGAAACCGGTGTCGCAATCGACTATCTGGTGGGGACCATGATCGAGCTGCCCCGCGCTGCGCTCCGCGCTGCCGAGATTGCGCGATCCGCCGATTTCTTTTCCTTCGGCACCAATGATCTGACCCAGACGACCTTCGGCATCAGCCGTGACGATGCCGCCCGCTTCATCGGCGAATACACGGCCAAGGGGATTTTTCCCACCGATCCCTTCATATCCCTCGATATCGATGGTGTCGGAGAACTGGTGGCGATCGGCACCGAACGGGGCCGCGCCACCAAGCCCGATTTGAAGACCGGAATCTGCGGCGAACATGGCGGCGATCCGGCCTCCATTGCCTTTTGTGAGAGCATAAAACTTGACTATGTGTCATGTTCGCCGTTTCGCGTCCCCATCGCCAGATTGGCAGCCGCACAGGCAAGTCTCTCAAATCATAAGGTGATTTGAAATCACTCAGCTTGTTAACGCGGTCTTTACCATGCCCGGTTTTCGACACCTTTCAGGCCGGTTTGGGTTGTCGGGATGGTTAACTTGTGTTAAACGGACGAGGCATAGACTACCGCGAGTTAACATCGCTGCAACGAATCGCAGCCCACGGTTTGTCGAGGGGAAGTGAAGATAACAACGCCAAGGCAAGGGCCCGCAAGGCCCAGGGGATACGAGGACTACGTCATGCGCGAACCGCGTGGCGCGCTTCGTGAATATGGTCCAATGGCCTTCGGGGGAGTCATGCTGGTCATGGCCTTCGCCTTCGCCGGTCATTACATGGGCCAGAATGCCATTGCCCATAATGCCGTTGCCGACTGGACGCTTGAGCCGGTTGTGGCGCAGTCGTCCAATATTATCGCCAAAGGCTCGCTGATGCCGGATGGCACCGGCCTCGAAATCGTCAATCTCACGGTGGCCAAGAAGTACACGGTCGAGCCCAACACACTGACCGTCAGCAAGACCATTGTTGCTGCGGCGATGCCGGTGGCTCCAGCCGCTTCCAAGGTTCCCGCAACCGCCAAGGTGCAGATTGTTCCGGCTTCTGTCGATTTGAAGGCCGAAAACGCCGATCCCCAGAAGAAGAAGCTGGCACTCGCCCCGCCCAAGAACAAGGTCGAGCAGGTCTTCAAGTTGAAGCGCAGCGAAAAGCAGAAGGCCGTGGCCCAGCGCCGCGTGGCCCTTGCCGAAGAAAACTGCCTCGCTCGTGCCGTTTATTTTGAAGCCCGCTCTGAGTCGGAGCTGGGTCAGCTGGCGGTGGCCAAGGTCATCCTGAACCGTGTCAAGAATCCGGAATTTCCCAAGTCCATTTGCGGCGTGGTCTACCAGGGTTCGGGCCGCCGCAATTCCTGCCAGTTCTCCTTCGCTTGCGATGGCCTGCCCGACGACGTGAAGAGCGCTTCGGCCTGGGCCAGGTCCAAGCGCGTTGCGCAAAAGGCACTGGCTGGCGATGCCAAGGTCGCCGCCGTCGGCACCGCCACCAACTATCATGCCGACTATGTCCGTCCGAAATGGGCCAAGTCGATGAAGCGCCTGATCAAGATCGGCCGTCACGTGTTCTACGAAGATTCGTGAGCTGGTTCGCATGGCTGATATTCAAGGGCGCCACGTGAGGCGCCCTTTATATTTGCATGGTCCGCGGACTATGGTGAACCTTGAAAAAATGAGGATGAGCTGATGACGCCATGGACCGAACCATCGAAGACCGCCTGGACCTGGTATCGCGGCGACTGGCACAAGGGCAATCCCCTGATCATGGGGGCGATGAACCATGCCCCTTGGCTCGGTTCCTGTGTTTTCGACGGGGCCCGCGCCTTCGAGGGCGTGGCGCCCGATCTCGATCAGCATTGCCAGCGCATTGTCCGCTCGGCCTTGAGCTTCAACTTGAAGGCCATCAAGCCGGCAGGTGAGATCGAGGAACTGATCCGCGCGGGCATTGCCAGATTCCCCAAGGGTGCCGAACTCTATCTCCGCCCGATGTTCTGGGCCGCCGAAGGTTTCGTCGATGTCGATCCCTCCTCGACCGAGTTCTCGGTCTCGGTTTATGACGCGCCACTGCCCAAGCCCACGGGTTTTTCGATTACTTGCTCGCCGTTCCGCCGGCCGTCCTACGAATTTGCGCCGACCGATGCCAAGGCCGCCTGCCACTATCCGAACTCGGCCCGCGCCCTGCGCGAGGCGGCAGCCCGCGGTTTCGACAATGCCGTGATGCTCGATCCCTTGAGCAACGTCTCCGAACTCGCCACCGCCAACATCTGGCTTGCCAAGAATGGCGAGGCCCACACGCCGGTTCCCAACGGCACCTTCCTCAACGGAGTCACCCGCCAGCGGGTCATCGCCTTGTTGCGCAAAGCCGGCATCACGGTGCACGAGCGCTCCATCCGCTGGGAAGAATTTCTCGATGCCGACGAAGTCTTCTCAACCGGCAACTACAGCAAGGTCGCCCCCATCACCCGCGTCGAGCACAAGAACTATCAGCCCGGCCCGATGATGGCCAGGGCGCGCGAGCTCTACTGGGACTACGCGCATAGCGGAAAGTGACGATAGAACTACTTCCCTCCCCCTTGTGGGGTGGGGCAGGGGTGGGGGTCCGCGAGTCACGCCGACAACCACCCCCCACCCCTAACCCCTCCCCACGAGGGGGAGGGGAACTGAGTGAGCATCCCATTCCGATAGCACTACACACTCAACCTGAACGGCTTGCCCTCGAACGCATCCGCCCCGCGGCCGATTTTTTCGATGGCGCTCACCATGCGGCCCTCGCGGCTCAAGATCGCATCGGTGAGCGACACGATCAGCCGGTTGGGCGTGGCCGATGGCGAAGCCTGGCGCAGCTCGAAGGCCAGTTCCACTTCGTCAGTCTGCGGACGAAACAGGCAGAGCGCGGAATAGGCGGCAGCCGTCGAGCGGCTGATGCCCGCCCAGCAATGAATGAGCATCGGCCTCTCGCGGTCCCAGGCTCTCAGAAACGCCACCAGCCGCTCGGCATCGGCGACGCGTGGCGGCACGTGGCCATCCATATGCTGCACGATGTCGTGGAAGTACAATCTCAGATGCCGCTCGGCAGCGATGCCCTTCGGCAGTTCATGCGGCGTATCGGGCGCCAGCATTGTCACCACGTGGCTCACGTCATGGGCGTCAATGAGCGGCTGAACCTGATTGAGCGGGCCGACGATGATCATGGGGTACCAACCAGTTTCCTGAATGACTTCAAATAAAGTGCGGCGGCATCATTGGGCGCCAGCGGTTTCAATCGCAGAAACCTGGCCGTTCCCTCGCCATCGAGCCCGCGCGGCCGCCCGAAGAATGTCTCGGCTTCGGCGATGTCGAAGCCCGCCAGCTGCGTTGCTTCGAGATAAGCAGCGATACGGTCGGCGCGCTTGATGAAACGCTCGAGCTTCGCCACACTCTGTGTTGGCAGTCCGAAACGCATGTGGATCGCCGCCATCAGCCGCAGCTCGAAAGCCTTGTAGTCGAGCCCAAGCGCCGCCTTGAACGGCGAGATCATGTCGCCGATCACATATTCCGGCGCATCGTGCAGCAGCGCCGCCAGCCGGGCCGCGTGGTCCATGGCCGGATCGAGGTGAAAGGCGATCTCCTCCACCAGCACGCAATGCTGCGCCACCGAAAAGGCATGGTCACCCCGCGTCTGCCCATTCCAGCGCGCCACGCGCGCCAGCCCATGGGCGATATCCTCGATCTCGATGTCGAGCGGTGACGGATTGAGCAGGTCGAGCCGCCGCCCCGACAGCATGCGCTGCCAGGCGCGAGGCGCTTTAGCGGTTGAACGCGGCATGCTTCACCGCCTCGTGCCGGTGGCAATCGACGAGATGATCGTTCACCAAACCGCAAGCCTGCATGAAAGCATAGACGATGGTCGGTCCGACAAAACGGAAACCGCGCTTCTGCAAGTCCTTCGACATCTTTTCCGCCAGCGCCGTCTTGGCCGGAACATCTTTCATTGCCCGGACCTTGTTCTGCAATGGCCGGCCATCGACAAAGTCCCACAGGTACTTGGAGAAATCCGGGAACGCCAGGTAGGCCTGGGCATTGCTGACGCTGGCCTCGATCTTCAAGCGGTTGCGTACGATACCGGCATCCTGCATGAGCGCCGTCAACTTCTCCGGCCCGTAACGCGCCATGATCTCGGGCTCGAAGCCATCGAAGGCCAGCCGGAAATTGTCGCGCTTGCGCAGGATGGTGATCCACGACAATCCCGCCTGAAAGCCGTCGAGCAAGAGCTTTTCGAACAGTTCGCGCGAACCGTATTCGGGCACGCCCCACTCCTCGTCGTGATACGCCATGTAGAATGGATCGCTGCCGCACCACGTGCAGCGGCACAGTCCATCCTCGTGCCGAACAGCACTCATGCGATCTCCTTCGAACCCGGCACGTCATAGCGCGCCCAGCGCGGTTTCAGCACGGTCAAGCTGACGCCATCTGTCAGCAGTGGCTCCGTGGCCTCCGCCAATCGATCAAGCCGGAGCAGGGCGAGGCCCTGTGATCCGGACGATGACAGCATGGTTCCCACAAGCTTGTCGCCCGCCCGAATCTGCGTTCCCTTGACCGGCGCTTCGCCCCCGAGCTCAACCGGCAGGATGCGGCTGCGCGCCGTGCCCCGGTGCTCCATGCGCGACACCACTTCCTGGCCGACATAGCAACCCTTGGCGAAATTTAACCCCCCCAGCTGGTCGAGATTGGCCTCATGCGGGAAGAACTCGCCCGAGCCCAGTTCGGCCTCGCTATCGGCCAGCCCCAGCGCAATCCTTGCGGCATCATAATCCGGGCCTTCGGCAAGGCTGCCGCGCGCCGCCACGAAGCGCCACCCCATCGCATCCGAGCGCGGATCGGCAAACTTCACCTCTGCATCCGGCTCCTGCGGCGAAACGCCAAGTTCGCCCTCATGTGCGGCCACGCTCACCTTGGCCCGGAGCTTGTAGAAGCCCAGGCGTTTGACCAATTCGGCCCGCTGCCGCGCCGCGCAATCGATCAAATAGGCCTCTGCCGTCCGCAGCACGAAGAAGTCGAACAGCATCTTGCCCTGCGGGCTGAGCAGCGCCGCATAGCTTGCCTGTCCGGGCGCCAGCCGATCAATATCGGCCGTCACCAGATTATGCAGGAAATGCCCCGCGTCGGGTCCCTCAAGGAAGAAGAGGGCCCGGCCCGGCAAAAAACCAGCCTTAAACTGAATATCGCGCATCTCTGTTGCTTCGTTGCCCATCCACATTTACGAAGGCCTGAGACCACAAGCAAGGAAAGCCCATGCCCGTCCACGCCGAAGTGATCTTGAAGGGTGGTACTGTCGTCAACCATGACGGGTCCGGCCTCCGCGATATCGCCATATCGGGTGGCAGGATCATCGGCATCGGCCATTTCGGCAAGCACCAGGCTGGCGAAGTGGTCGACTGCACCGGCCTTCACATCCTGCCGGGCGTCATCGACAGCCAGGTGCATCTGCGCGAACCCGGCGCCGAACACAAGGAGGACCTCGAAACCGGCGGCCGTGCCGCCGTCATGGGGGGCGTCACCGGTGTTTTCGAAATGCCCAACACCAACCCGCTGACCATCACTGAAGGTGCACTCGCCGACAAGGTGAAGCGCGCCACCAACCGCATGTATTGCGATTTCGCCTTCTATATCGGCGGCACCCGCGACAACGCGCATCTATTGGGCGAACTCGAACGTCTGCCCGGTTGCGCCGGCACCAAGGTCTTCATGGGCTCTTCCACCGGTTCGCTGTTGGTCGAGGATGATGACGGTGTCGCCTCGATTCTGAGGAACATCCGCCGCCGCGCCGCTTTTCATTCCGAAGACGAGTATCGCCTCAACACCCTCAAGGACAAGCGCATCGCCGGCGACCCGTCGAGCCATCCCGTGTGGCGCGATGCCGAAGCCGCACGGCTCTGCACCGAGCGCCTGCTGCGCATCGCCCGGGCCGCCGGAAAACGCATCCACGTGCTGCACATCTCGGCGGAAGATGAGTTCCCGCTGCTCGCCGCCAATCGCGATATCGCCACGGTCGAAGTCACCCCGCATCACCTCACCTTCACCGCCGATGATTATACGCGGCTGGGTACGCTGATTCAGATGAACCCGCCGGTCCGCTCACCTGAGCACAAGGCGGCGATATGGGCCGCGCTTCAGTCCGGCCTCGTCGATGTTCTGGGCTCGGACCATGCGCCGCACACGCTGGAAGAAAAGTCCAAGCCCTATCCCAACTCACCGTCTGGCATGCCTGGTGTTCAAACCCTGGTTCCTGTCATGCTGGATTGCGTTTCGAAAGGCCTTCTCAGCATCGAGCGCTTCGTCGATCTGACCTCGCACGGCCCCAACCGCATCTTTGGCATCGCCGGCAAAGGCCGTATCGCCGAGGGTTATGATGCCGATTTCACCGTCGTTGACCTGAAAGCCAAGCGTACCATCAGCAATCAATGGATCGAAAGCCGCTGCAAGTGGACGCCCTATGACGGCATGAGCGTCACCGGCTGGCCCGTCGGTACATTCATCCGCGGCCGCCCAGTCATGTGGAACGGCGAAATCATCGGGCAGGCACAAGGCCAGCCCATCCGCTTCAGCGAAATACTCTAGAAAGGAACTCCATGTCTTTCCGCGCCATCCTGATTTCCAAGACCGAGACCGGCCAGAGCGCCGCCCTCACCACGCTTGAAGAGTCCGGCTTGATGGAAGGCGACGTCACCGTCGATGTCAGCCATTCCTCGGTCAACTACAAGGATGGCCTGGCCGTCACCGGTTCGGCCCCCATCGCCCGGCGCTTTCCGCTGATCCCCGGCATCGACTTTGCGGGTGTGGTTCGCACCTCAACCCATCCCCGCTGGAAGGCCGGAGATTATGTGGTGTTGAATGGCTATGGTGTTGGTGAGGGTCATCACGGCGGCTTCTCGGAAGTGGCCCGAGTCAAGGGCGACTGGCTGGTGCCGGTGCCCAAGGGCTGGACAGCCGCCGATTGCATGTCGGTCGGCGTTGCCGGTTACACCGCCATGCTCTGTGTCATGGCGCTGCAAGAGCAGGGGGTGAAACCATCGGATGGCGATATCCTCGTGACCGGTGCCGCGGGCGGCGTCGGCACCACGGCCATCGTCATTCTGAGCCACCTCGGCTACCGCGTCATCGCCTCCACCGGCCGTGTTTCGGAGGAACCGTTCCTCAAGAGCCTTGGTGCCGCTGGCGTCGTTGATCGTAACGAGTTCAATGGTCCGGTCAAAGCCCTCGCCAAGACCCGCTGGGCGGGCGCTATCGATTCCGTTGGCTCGGTGACGCTCGCCAATGTGATCTCGCAGATCAATCCGGAAGGCACCGTTGCCGCCTGCGGCCTGGCCCAGGGCATGGACTTGCCAACCAGCGTGGCCCCCTTCATCCTGCGCGGCGTCAAACTCATCGGCATCAACTCGGTGTCAACGCCTATGCCGCGCCGTCTGCGGGTGTGGGAGCGGCTGGTCAAGGATCTCGATCTCGCAAAGCTTCACGCCCTCACCACCCATGTGAAACTTGAAGAAGTGCCCAGGGTCGCCGCTGATATCGTTGCCGGGAAGGTCCGTGGCCGCGTCGTCGTCGACATCAGGTAGCGATGGATCCTGTTCTTTTCGTCACCGGCATCTTCATTGGATTGTCGGTGACAGCACCGCTGGGTCCCGTCAACCTGATCGTCATCAGAACCGCCATCGAGCGCAGTTTTGGCGTCGCGGTGTTGACGGGGCTCGGTGCCGTGCTGGCCGATGCGGTCTATGCCTCGCTTGCCGCCTTCGGCGTCAGCACCATCGAACGCTTCATTGCGCAATACGCCATGCCGCTGACGCTGGTTGGCGGCAGCATGCTGGTCATTCTCGGTATCAGGCTCGCCCGCTCGCACATCACCCTCCAGCAATTGTCGCTGAACGGTGCGCCGAAGCCTCGCCTCATTGCCCGAAAAATGCTGACCACCTTCGTGTTGACCCTCACCAATCCCGGCGTGTTCTTCGGTTTCCTGGCGATCTTCGGCACCATGTCCGCGGTACTGACACTGTCCGCCTCACCTGGCAGGCCTTTGACGGTCGTGACAGGCGTCGCCACCGGCGGCGCGCTGTGGTGGCTGTTCCTCAGCCGCGTCGTCACCCGGCTGAAGTCGCGCATCACCGATACGACCTTTGACCGCATCAACCGCTGGACCGGCCTGCTGATCGCCGCTTTCGGCTTCGCCCTGCTGATGGATGTGTTGTTCTAAGAACTATTGCCGGCTCTTGGCGAGGGTGAATTCTCCCGCCCGGATGCGCTCAGGCAGGCGTTCGCACATCACCGCCACCGGCTCCTCGCCATAGGTGGCGATCATGTCGGAGAGGGCGGCGAAAATTGCCGCCGTGGCCAGGCAGTCGGGATCGACGCCCTCGTAGACCGCCTCCTCCCAGGCATCCATCAGATAGCGGAGCGCCAGCTGTTTTTCCTCAGCAGGCGTCGCGTGTGTCGTCGGCTTGACGGATGTCTTGAGCATTGAATCCACGATAAATACAGCGTCCCTGGCCGCCACACTGTTCCACCGCTGTGGCCGCCCGAAGGCACATTAGCGATTGCGCCATGGCGGGCCACGCGAACCTTAAACGAAGGTTAATTTCAACAGTGAGATTTTATGAATGCTTTAGCAAGTCCTGGGCTTTGCGGATTGCCTCGGCGATGTTGGGCGCAAGCTCATAGCCGCCGAGCCGGTCGGGATCGGCAAAAGCCGCCGCCATGGCATCGCTGGCAGCAACCGGCGTTTCAGGTCCGGCTTTGCCCAGATAAGAGGCGATAACATAGTGCACTGTCACGTTTTCCGCCGCATCCCTTCGGATAACATCGTAAAGCCCGAGCAGCTGCTGGAAGTTCGCGGTCATGCCGGTTTCTTCCATCAACTCGCGCGCCACTGCCGCCTCAAGCTTCTCACCCGGCTCCACGTGGCCTCCCGGAAACGCCCAGATGCCGACTGGTGGCTTGGCGCGCTGCACCAGCAGCACCTGGCCACCTCGCCAGATGCAAGCCGAGACGCCAAGGATTGGAAGTTGCCGGTTCGATGACATTTGCGCCGCCGGTGAAAATTGCAGGGCAAGCTAGCCAACTACCGGTGCGCTGTCTAATGCGCATCGGACCTTTGCTCGCGAGCATGCCAGTTATCGAAACGAGAAATACGGCTGCCCAACATGAAAAAAAATTTCTTTTGGGGAAACGGCTTTGTGACATATCGTTGATGTTCCGGCCTTGCCGGAAGCGACCCGCGCAAACAACAACCTGTTTCATAGGGAGTACTGCAATGCCATCAATTTCGAGAATATCCTGTCTCGGTGCCGTAGGGCTTGGCCTGCTTCTTGCCGCGCCCAGCAGCTTCGCCGAAGAATCAAAAGACCCGATCAAGATCATCACCAACAACTGGACCAGCCAGCTGGTGCTGGCCAATGTGGTGGGTCAGATTCTGCAATCGCAAGGCTACAACATCGAGTACAAATCGTCGGATACGCAATTGCAGTACACCGCCTTGCCGGCAGGCGACATGGACTTCCAGGTCGAGGTTTGGGAAGGTTCGCAGGCGGAATCCTTTAACAAGGCCGTTGCTGCTGGTGCGATTGATCTCGGCGCCCACAATGCCGTGACGCGCGAAGACTGGTGGTATCCGGCCTACATGGAAGAAATGTGCCCCGGTCTTCCGGATTGGAAGGCACTCGATGCCTGTGCCGCAAAACTGGCGACCGCCGAAACCGGCACCAAGGGCCGTTTTGTTGGCCCGCCTGCCGATTGGGGCAAGCACTACTCCGAGCGCATTCAGGCCCTGAAAATGAACTTCCAGGAAGTCCCTGTGGGACAGGCCGCAACACTTTGGGCCGAACTGCAAGCCGCCTATGACCGCAAGGAACCGGTGGTGCTGTTCAACTGGACGCCGAATTTCATTGAAGCCAAATTCGAGGGCAAGTTCGTGGAGTTCCCGAAATACGAAGCCGAATGCTTCTCGGATCCGAAATGGGGTTCAAACCCGGACGCCATCTATGACTGCGGCGCACCTGCCAGCGGCTATCTGAAGAAGGCCGGTTCGAAGCAATTGGCCGAGAAGTGGCCGAAGGCGACTGAGATCCTGAAGAAGGTGAACTTCTCCAATCCGCAGATTGCCGCCGCCGCGGCAATGGTTGATGTCGACGGCATGACGCCCGAAGACGCCGCCAAGAAGTGGGTCGCCGAGAATGAAGTGACCTGGAAGGCCTGGGTTCAATAATTAACCTTTCATGCTGGGCCGGGTCGGGAATAGTCTTCCCGCGCCCGGCCTTCCTCTGCCGTGGCAAAGGGTGACATGTCGCAGTCCGCAAAAATATCCTGCCGCAATATCTGGAAAGTGTTTGGCAAGGACCCCAAGCGCTTTCTCGAGAAGCACGGCGGCAAGCCGGATGATGCCGCCCTGAAAGCTGGAGGCTACATCGGCGCGGTGCGCGATGTGTCCTTCGATGTCTACGATGGCGAAATTCTCGTCATCATGGGGCTGTCCGGTTCCGGAAAATCGACGCTGATCAGGGCCATCACCCGCCTCAACGATGCAACCTCGGGTGAAATCCTGCTCGACGGCAAGGACTTGTTGCAGGCCAGTTCCGCCGAACTGATCGAACTCCGCCGCCACAAACTTGGCATGGTGTTCCAGAATTTCGGTTTGCTGCCGCATCGGAACGTCATCGACAATGTGGCGTTTCCATTGGAAGTGCGCGGCACGTCCCGCGATGAGCGCGAAGCCAGGGCCCTGGAAATGTTGAGGCTTGTGGGTCTCGAAGGGCGAGAAAAATACTTTCCGCGTGAATTGTCCGGCGGCCAGCAACAGCGCGTCGGCATTGCGCGCTCGCTCGCGGTCGGCCCCGATGTCTGGTTTCTCGATGAACCGTTCTCGGCACTTGATCCGCTGATTCGCCGCGAGATGCAGGACGAATTCCTGCGCCTGCAGCGGCTGCTCAAGAAGACCATCGTGTTCATCACCCATGATTTCGACGAGGCCATTCGCCTGGCGGATCGGATCGGCATCATGAAGGACGGCAGGCTGGTCCAACTGGCAACGCCCGAAGACATGGTGACCCATCCGGCCGATGACTATGTCAGGGCCTTCACCCGCAACGCGCCGCGCGACAAAATTGTTTCCTTACGCACCATAGCTCGAGAATTCACCGGCAAGGTAAGTAACGAAACGATTTCAGCTGATACCAAGCTTGCAGACGCCGCTGCCCAACTCCTGAATTCGGAGCTGCCCATTCCAGTGACGGATGCGGAAGGCCGCGTCATTGGTATGGTGACGAAAGAAGCGATGATTGCTGCGCTCTACCCGGAGGCAGGCACATGAGCGTGACGCAGACGGCTGTACCGCTGCGCCGCACCGCCACGATGAAACGCCTTCCCTTGCTCGTGGCACTCCTCGGTTTTGCGGTCCTTAGCATTGTCATTTCCAAGGCGATACCGGTTCTCGACACCTGGCCGCTGGAATGGCTCGTACCGGCGCGGAGTTGGATCACCGATTTCTTTGCGTGGTTCAGCGCCTTTGCAAAGCCTGTGACGCGTGCCATCTCTTGGGGCCTGGCCCAGCCCCTCGCACTGGCCGAAGCGCTGCTCTATCGTGGCGTGCCGAACTGGACGTTGCCGCCACTCCCATGGCCGGCCATTGTGCTGGCCGCAGCGCTTCTGGGCCATTGGGCAGGGGGCCGCATGCTGGGTCTGTTCTGCGGCTTCTGTACGTTTTATCTCGCGGTGTTCGGGCTTTGGCCCGACGCCATGCAGACGCTGGCGATCGTCGTCGTCACCGTACCTCTTGCCACCATCATCGGCCTGCTGCTGGGCATTTGGGCGACTCGCAGTCCGCGAACCGAGCGCCTGCTCAACAGCGTTTTCGATGTGATGCAGGCAACGCCCCACATGGCCTATCTGGGCCCTGTGGTGATCCTCTTCGGCTTCGGCCAGGTTCCGGCGATGCTGGCGACCATGATCTTCGCGGTTCCGCCGATGGCGCGGCTGACGATTCTCGGAATCCGCAACGTACCGTCCGACATCCTGGAATCCGGTCAGATGTCAGGTTGCACACGCCGTCAGCTGTTGTGGAAGGTGGAACTTCCATCGGCGCAGCAAGCTCTCTTGCTCGGTCTCAACCAGGTCGTCATGCAGACGCTGGCAATGGCGGTGATTGCCTCGCTGGTCGGTGCCTCGGGGCTCGGCCAGAAACTTCTCTTCTCCTTGCAACAACTGCAGGTCGGCAAGGCTGTTGAACAAGGTATTGCAATCACCTTGATTGCCCTGGTGCTCGACCGCCTGACGCAAGCCTATGTGAAGCGCACTCCACCTCGTTTCGCCGCCGATGTAGTGTGGCACGTTCGCCACCGGCACTTGTTCTGGTTTCTGCTCGGCACGGCGATTGCCATTGTCTTGTCGCTGATCTTTCCGGCCCTTGCCATCTACCCCAAGGAATTCACGCTCTCCTATGGCGCGCCGATCAACGATCTCGTGCGCTGGACGTCGAAGAATCTGTTTCCCTATGTGAAACCAATTCGCGATGCCATCACCATCTGGCTGCTGCTGCCGATGCGCGACTTCTATTTGTGGCTGCCATGGACCACGGTGATCGGTGGCTTGGGCCTGACCGGCTGGTATCTCGGCGGCTGGCGGCTGGCGCTGATACCGATCGGCTTTCTTGGCCTGCTGCTGCTGACCGGTTTCTGGGTGCCGCTGATGATGACCATCTATCTCGTCACCGGCTGCACCATCCTCAGTATTCTGATCGGCATTCCCTTGGGGATCTGGTCGTCACGCAGCGAAACGGCGGCGCGTATTCTCTCCGGCATCTGCGATCTGCTGCAGACTTTTCCAAGTTTCATTTACTTGATCCCGGTGATCATGCTGTTTCAGACCAGCGATTTGTCGAACGTCATCGCCATGCTGTTCTACGCAACTGTACCTGCCATTCGCTACACGCACTTGGGGCTGAAGCGGGTGCCGGCAACCGTGATCGAAGCCGCATCGGCATAAGGCGCCACGCCCCTGCAACGCCTGTGGAAAGTGGAACTGCCGATTGCCTTCCCCGAAATCCTGCTCGGTCTCAATCAGACCATCATGATGGCCCTCGCCATGGTGGCGATCACCGCATTGATCGGCTCGCGCGATCTCGGCCAGGAAATCTACAAGGCATTGCCCGGCGCCGATACTGGCCGGGGCCTTTTGGCTGGCCTCGGCATTGCGTTCATCGGCATCATTGCCAGCCGCCTGATTGGCGCATGGGCCGAGCAGCGCAAGAAAGACTTCGGCATGACCGCTTGAGTTGATCGAGATGTGCGGTCTTTACAGCTTCAGATCGAGCCCCGAGGAAAGCCGGGCGCTGTTCGCGTATTCCGATCAGCCGGAGTTTCCGCCGCGCGCCCATGTGGCACCGGGCCAGCCGATTGCCATTGTCCGCATGGAGCAGGGCCAGCGCCGTTTCGCCCTGGTGCGCTGGGGCTTCATTCCATCATGGCTGAAGGAGATCAAGCCTGGCCGGCCGCTGATCAATGCGCGCGGCGAAACCATTCTGGAGAAACCGGCCTTCCGAAATCCCATGACCAGGCGCCGCTGCCTCATCCCCGCCGATGGCTTCTACGAATGGCTGGGCGACCAGCCTGGCCGCAAGGTTCCGTATTTCGTCGAACACGCAGACAACAGCCTCTTCGCCTTTGGCGGCTTGTGGGAACACTGGATGGGCCCCGATGGCTCGGAACTCGAAACCGCCCTCATCATCACCACGCCACCCAACCGGGAGATCTCCCAGATCCACACCCGCATGCCGCTGGTATTAGCACCTGAGGATTACGAGACATGGCTCGCCGGTGACGTGAAGGACGCGGTCAAACTCATCCGCCCGGCGCCCGGCGGCAGTTTTGTCCTGTCACCTGCCCACATCGCCCGCACGGCAAAACCGCCCGATCAGCTCAAGCTGTTCTAGGAACCAATCTTGCGCGCCATGCACAGCACCGGGTTCACGTCGTATCCCATCGCTTCGTAGAAGCCCTTAACCGCCTCGTTTTCCGCGCGCACCAGCAGGTTTACTTTCCACACGCCGCGTTGGCCAAGCCAGGTTTCCGCCGTGCGCACAGCGAGGCGGCCAATGCCTTTGCCTTGGCATGCCGGAGCAACCGCCACATAGTAGAGCATGCCGCGATGGCCATCAT
>JANPCS010000447.1:0-5104 GCA_031431065.1 Hyphomicrobiales bacterium
CCAGCATGCGCAGCAAGGTCGTCTTGCCGCAGCCGGAACCGCCGAGCAGCGCGAACATCTCACCCTTGGTGATATCAAGTGAAACATCCTTGACGGCCACGAACGGACCGAAGGCCTTGCTGACACCGGCAATCTGAATGAAGGGCTGAGGCCCTCCCGAGGCCATGATCGATCAACCCGACTTGATGGTCTGCCAGGCTCTGGTCAATTCACGGTCCTGGTCCTCGCTCAAGGCCTTCAGCGGCCACAGGCGCTTCATGGTCTTCTCATCGGGATAAACGGCGGGGTTGGCCAGAACCTCAGGGTTGACGAAAGGCTTCGAAGCAAGATTGCCATTGGCGTAGTTGGTAAAATTGGTGCACTTGGCGATGACCTCGGGCTCCATCATATAGTCGATGAACTTGTAGGCATTCTCCTTGTTCTTGGCGTCAGCGGGAATGCACAACGTATCGACCCAGGCCGGCGCACCGGTCTCGGGAACGTAGTAAGCGAGGTTGATTTCCACGCCGGCCTCGGCGGCGCGTGTCTTGGCGGTCGAGTAATCTCCCGACCAGCTGTTGATGACGCAGAGTTCCTTGTTGGGAATGGCATTCAGGTAGTTGGTATTGTCGAAGGTGCGGATATGCGGGCGGATCGCCTTGAAGGCCGCGACCACTGCTTCATAGTCCTTGGTGTTGGAGGTGTCGCCATCGAGGCCCAGATATTTCAGGACCATCGGCATGATATCCGTCGGGCTGTCGAGAATGGAAATGCCGCAGTCGGCCAGCCTGGCGGCATTCTCGGGCTTCATCAGAAGATCCATCGAATCGAAATTGGCATCGGGGATGCGCTCTTTCACCATGTCGACATTATAAGTGAAGCCGACCGAGCCCCACGTATAGGGCATGCCATGCTCGTTTCCCTGGTCCCAGCCTGCCAGGATGCGCAGGACTTCGGGATCGAGATTCTTCCAGTTCGGCAGCTTGCTTTTGTCGAGCTTCTCGTAGATTCCGGCCTTGATGAAATTCGGCAGCGAGAGGCCTGCCATGTCGACGACATCGTAACCGGTCGAACCCGCCAGCATCTTGGCCTGCATCTCCTCGGCTGAGCTGTAGGTGTCGTAGGTCACCGCGATATTGGTCCGGGACTGGAAGTCCTCGATCGTCGTCTCACCGATATAGTCGGCCCAGTTATAAACGTTAAGCACCGCATCCTGGGCGCGCGCATTGCGCACATGTGGCATTGCCACTGCTGTGGATGCTGCGAACAAACCAAGTGCCTGACGCCTGTTGATCTTCATGTCCGTTCTCCCTTCGACGTTTTTCTTGTCCGCCTTGAATCAGAGGTTGGTGCTCAATAGCCCAGCCTGTCAATCAAGTTTCTGTTCATTCTGCTGTGAGGCGATTTTCAATGCCGCATTGAGACCCGCGACCTGGTCCTCGCCCGGGCGGTCCCTCAGGTTCACAACCGGTAAAGCGGCTCGGATGTGGTCGTGGTGGCTCTTCACGCCACATTCGAGATCGGACAGGTGGAAATCCTCGAACGCCGAGGACTTCATCGATTCGTTCGACCAGATCGCAAGCTGGATATCCTCAAGATAAGTTTCGCGGTCGATGCGCCTCGCCAGATAGCGCGCCAGTTTCTGCTTGCGGCTTTCTTGCGGGCGGCGATAGGTCGCGCTGCGCAGCAAGGTCTGGCCGACCTCAAGCGGAAATTCCTGATAGAACTGAACGCTCTCGGGCGTCACCGCGATCACGGAATTGGGGAACAATCCGTAGTATCCCCATTCGCGCCGCCTGTTTTCGGGCAGCCACTCCTGGTCACCGGCAATAGCCACATAGTTCCGCACACTCCAGCGGCGCCCGGCATGCGGATTGAATTGGCCCACCGCGTGATTGACGCCGTCGATATAAGTATGATCCGTATAGCTGGCGCCATAGAGATCCTGTAGGGCCGGATGCGCCATGGCGACGTGATATCCTTCATTGTCGACATCGCGCACCGACTTCCAGTTCACCGGTAATTTCATCTCGTTGATCTCCCCGGCCGGAACCAGATCTTCCATGCGATAGGCACCGAGAACGCCGGCATAGCGCTTCATCGTTTCTGCGACGCCGGCTTGCGCTCCCGGCGCAAAGCGGATGAAGACGAAGCCGAGCCAGATTTCACTGTCGATCGGTTTCAGGCCGAACTTGCTGCGATCCATGTCCGCAAAGCTCTGCGGGCGGGCGGCGCCGCGCAGCGTGCCGTCGAGATTGTACACCCAGCCATGGAAAGGGCAGACCAGTGCGTTCTTGCAATGGCCGCGGCTTTCGGCGGCAACCCGCGATCCGCGGTGACGGCAGAGATTGTGGAAGGCGCGCACCACGCCATCATCGCCGCGCATGATGATGGCGCGCTCGGCGGCGATGTCGAGCGTGATGAAGTCGCCGGTATTTGGTATATCGCTCACGTGGCAGGCGATCTGCCAGTGGTTGAGGAACAGCTTGCGCTTTTCGAGTTCGAGCATGGCCGGGCTGTGATAGGTCCAGGCCGGAAGTCCGCGGCGGTCCCAGTCATTGGGCTGATCACGGGCCGGAACTGTGTGGCTGATCATAATTCAAATCTCCCTTTCAAGTTCCCGGCGCACCCATTGCTGGAAATTATAGACGTCGAATTCCTGCGGCATCAGCCGCCCGGCCTTGAAGGCGGCGTTCTTCAGCCCGCGCTGGTTCATCTCGCTGGCCGCGCTGTCCTCGGCAATGACGGTCGAGACAAAGCTCACGACATTGTCGAGATCGAAATCCGGCGCCGCCATGGTCTCGGGCGGGAAAAGCCAATCAGCCCGCAATTCGGTGCGCTCGGGTCCCATGGGCCGCAAGGATACGGTGCGGATGTAATCGACGTGGGCCACCACATACATTGCCGGCCACAGTGTCACGAACAATTGGCCGGCCAGGCGCTGGGCTTCGGACAGGCCCGGAAACTCCGGGCCGCAGGGCTGGCCGTTCCCCGTCCACGAGCGGGCACCGGATTTCAATTTCGTCAACGACTGAGAGGCAGTATCCGGCATCCAGTCCGGCGCTTCGTTGGCGGCCATCAGGCCCTTCGAATAAATTGGCACCAGGCTACTAAGTTCGGGGTGAATGCCGGGGCAATGCAGACACTCGCTGTAATTCTCCCAGAAGACCTTCCAGTTGCAGGCGATCTCCTTCACCATGGTGGACCCGGTGACGAGATTTTCGAGCGGCCAGTTGTCGAGCGCATCGGCACCCAAGTCGGGTGCATTCTCAAACGGCGGCGGATCGGCGGCCAGGCAAACATAGAGGAAGCCGTTCCATTCCCTGAGGTGGACTTTCAGCAGTCCATGATCTGCCTTGCGGAAATCCGGAGTCGGTGAAGCATAGGGCACGCGCACCAGCCCGCCCTTCAGGTCATAGGACCACTCGTGATAGGGACAGGTGATGAGCCTGGCTTTCAGGCGCGTTGTCTCGGCGCGGCAAAGTTCGGCGCCACGATGGCGGCAGGAGTTGTAGAAACACGTGTAGCTGCCCGACCCATCCCTGACGATGATCAGGTTCTGGTCGGCGGCTTCAAATCTGCGGACGCTGTTGCGCTCCTGGTCATTGGCGCGGCCGGCATAGATCCAGTGCCTGGACCAGATGGCTTTCAGCTCGCGCTGGTGATGGGCGGGATCGTGATACCAAGTGGCGGGCAACGACTCCGGGCAATGCTTCAGAAGCGGCGAGACGATGTTGGCTGATCGAATATCGTTCATGCCCCTCCTCCAGAGTTTCCTTGCCAACCGGGCGCGGCTAAGGTTTTTGTTTCTGGCCAAATCTTCGCTTGATTTTGACTGAACTGTCAATCAAAATAGATTTTGCGCTGCAGTATGGGGAAATTTCCATACTAGTATCAATGGATTATATGGATAGTTTGAGACCCGACATGAAACCCAAGACAGTCCTGCCGCGCAAGGCAAGCCGCGAGCGGCGGCGGCAACAGCTGATCGATGCCACCATCAAGACGATCGCCCGGCGCGGCTATTCGCAGACGACGATGACCGATGTCGCGTTGACTGCCGGCGTCTCGCATGGGCTGGTGAATTTCCATTTCCAGACCAAGGAAAAGCTCCTGACCGAGACCTTGCTGTCAATGGCGGAGGAGTATCAATCGAATTGGGCTGTAGCACTTGCCGAGGCGGCACCTGATCCCGCCTCGCAGCTCAATGCGTTGATCGTCGCCGACTTCAACGATGCCATCTGCACGCCCGACAAACTCGCCGCCTGGTGTGCCTTCTGGGGCGAGGCGCAGAGCCGCCCGATCTATCTCGAGCAGTGCGGCGTTAACGACAGCGGCTATATCGTGATGAAGGAAGAAGTCTGCCGCCGCCTGGCCGCCGAAGGCGGATACGATATCGATCCGGCGCGCGCCGCGCGGGTGCTCCGGGTGACCATCGAAGGTGTGTGGCTCGATCTTCTTGCGACAGCCGAGCCCTATTCGAAAGACGAGGCGCTGAAGACGGTGTACTTCTGCGCCGCCGCCTTCTTCCCCGATCACTTCTGTGTCGAAGGATTGAAGGTCAGGCGTTGACCGTCTCGCCCTCCTCGGTGATTTCGAAGGCATGCTCGATCGTGGCCGTCTTGCCGAACATGATCGAGGCCGAGCAATATTTTTCAGCGGAGAGGTTGATGGCCCGCTCGACATTGGCGGGTTTCAGCTTGTGGCCGCGCAGCTTGTAGATCAGCTTCACGCGGGTGAAAACTTTCGGGTCTTCTGCGGCGCGCTCGGCCTCAAGTGCGATGTCGAGGGCGGTCACCTTCTCGCGCATGCGCTCGAGGATCATCACCACGTCAAAGGCCGTGCAGCCGCCTAATCCCAGCAACAACATTTCCATGGGCCGCACGCCGATGTTGCGGCCACCAGAGTCCGGTGCTCCATCCATGACGATGGCATGGCCCGATCCCGATTCGCCGACGAACGCCCTGCCATCAAGCCATTGTACCCGCGCCTTCATGTCACCTGCTCCCAATATCTGGCCGGTGTCTTAGCGGGAATGAGCGGTGACGCCAATCGCTCGCTGCAACTCTCGACACCGCGCGCCACCTATCGCAGTATAGGACACAAGCTGCCTGAGAAGCAGCAC
>JANPCS010000448.1:0-2117 GCA_031431065.1 Hyphomicrobiales bacterium
TGCACAGTTCCTCGATGCGCTTCAAGTAACCGGGCTTTGGCAGGATGACCCCCATGTTGGCCATGATGCCTTCGGTGACGATACAAGCGGCGTCGCGGCCATGGGTTTCCATGGCGCGTTCCAGCATCTCCACATCGTTCCACGGCACCACCACGGTATCGAGCCACATCTCTTCCAAGACGCCCGCTGAATCGACGATGCGGATGGGGCTGGTCTTCGGCCCCATCATGGTGAGCGGCACGGCGTTGGTGTTAATGATCACCGGGTCCCACCAGCCATGATAGTGGCCCTCGAACTTGATGATCTTGCGCCGCCCGGTGAGGCCGCGGGCCAGGCGGAATGCGGCCATCGCCGCTTCGGTTCCGGTGTTGGCGAAGCGGATTTTGTCCGCATGCGGAAGAAGTTTGACCAGCATTTCGGCCACTTCGACTTCGACTTCAAGAGCGGTGGCGAAATGCGAACCACGGGCAATCTCGCGGGTCACCGTCTCGACGATTTTCGGGTGGCCGTGGCCCAGGGGCAGCGCACCAAAAGCCATCATCCAGTCGATATAGGAATTGCCGTCGACATCGTAAAGCCTGGCGCCCTGGCCATGGGTCATATAGCGCGGATGCGTGCCGAAGGTGGCGGGGCCGCGCGAGGCCGATGAAACGCCCTCGACGAGGACCTTAAGTCCGCGCTGGAACAGCGCCTCGGATTTTTCGGTGGTCATGGTTGCTCCGGCTGGCGTGGCGGTTGGACGAAGCGTTGATAGAGCCAGCCGATGCCGACCAGGCACAGGCCCAGCCCGATGAAGCTGGCGATGCGCAGCAGGCCTTCAAGGTTCGACATGTCCCATAGAAACACTTTCAGCACCACCAGCACCATGACGCCGAGGCCGGCGTAGCGAATGTATTGCCGGGCGAGTTTCAAGCCGGCGACGAACAGCGCAAGAGCCAGTGCCAGCCACACGGCGGAGTATGCGTAGGACTCACCGAGCGAGAGTGATTGAGGCACCATCACCGGGCCCTGGAACAGGCGTTTGGTTTCGAGCGTCACATAAGCAAAAACCAGCAGCAGCATCAGGCCGCCGGCGGCGGGCCGCAGGACTTTCCAGTTCAGCACGTCGAGCCGCGTGGTGATTGCCGCAATGAGGCCAACCGGCACGATGCAGCTGAGAAGCAGCGCGTTAAAGATGGCGTTGCCATGCAGCGGCTGCCCGGTGAACACCGGATTGTAGAGGATCAGGGCGCCGAACACGACGGCCGCGACCGACAACGCCAGCAATCCCCGGCCCGACCATTCCACCGCCTGCCGGTGCAAGTAGCCGCTGGTGTAAACCAGCACCAACACCATGCCGAGCCAGATGATGACATGCAATGCGGCTTCAAGTTCGTCGCGCGGTTCGGGCCCCAAATACACGCCACTGTAGAAGCGCATCAGTTGCAGCGAAAGATAGATGGCAACAAGTGCCACCGACAGGGTTTCCACACAGGGCTTGAGAATATCGAGGTTGAGCGGCGACAAGGCACGGGCAATGAGCCAGAGCAGTATCGCCGGTGCCAGATAGGCCAGCAGAAGTGCGTTGAAGAAAGCCCCGCCCTGCAGGGCTGCACCGCTGACCGCCGGATTGAGGGCCAGTAGCGAACCACCGAAAATGGCGATGACGGAGCCCGCCAACAGCACGCGGGCGCCCCATGAGGCGATGAACGACGAATAAAGGCGCTGACGGTAAAGCAACCCGTAAGCAGCGCCAAGCCAGGTCAAGATGTGGGCCGCGATCTCGAGCAGCTGTGGATGATCGGCAGTGACGCCGCCACCGATCAGGACACGGATTTCAAGCGAGGCGAGCGAGATGAGCAGGCCGAGGCTCAGACCCTCGAGGCTGACGGCCGAGCGCACATAACCGGCTGATTTGAGAAAGCGGCTGCCTGTGAGAAACAGAACGGCCGGCACGCCATAACCATAGATCAGCCAATGCTGGCCCCATGGCAGGCCGCGATCGTCAAGCCAGAGGTGGCGCGAGACAAACAGCCGGAGAGTGGTGAGCGAGCCAAAGCCCGCGGCAATCAAACCCTGGAGTGTCACCCGCATGTGGCCCGCCAGAACCGCGAAGAGCAGCGCCAGCGCGGCGATGA
>JANPCS010000449.1:0-6667 GCA_031431065.1 Hyphomicrobiales bacterium
GGCGAGAAGTTCATTGCCTACAACCCGCTCGGGCGGCGGTGGATGAGGCCGGTTATCAATCCACGAAGGCCATGCGGCGCGCCGGCTGGTGAACTGCCATTTCATCACCGCGACAAACCCCGCTTGGCCATGATGGCCATCGATGCGGAATCGGCCATGTTTCTTGACGACGCGAAGCATCTAGTTTGCGGCCCTTGAGAAAATGGAAAGCAACATCGCCGCCGGTGACAGCTCATTGACGAAGTCCGGCGGCATGTTCCCCGGCCTCTCTAAACAGTGCGTAAGTACCATTCGAAGTCGCGGGCCGTCGGTTCGGCATAGAAGCGGTCGGCTTCGACTTCCTTCAGTGTACAGAATGTATCGACGAATTCCTTGCCGAAGTATTCCTTCAGGATCGAGGCCCGCCAGAACGCATCGATGGCGTCGTGCCAGTTGCCGGGAATGTATTTGGCGCGGCGCTCATAGCCGTTGCCGACCACCGGATTACCGGGATCGGATTTCTCGAGAATGCCGTGGTGCATGCCGGCGAGAATCGCCGCCATCACGAGATAGGGGTTGGCATCGGCACCGGACGGCCGGTGTTCGATGTGACAGGCCTTGGCGGCACCAGCCGGAATGCGCAAGCTCACCGTGCGGTTGTTGATACCCCAGGAGGCCGAGACAGGGCATAGGAATTGCGGCGGAAGCGGCGGTACGAGTTTGCATTGGGGGCAAAGATCAGCATCGATTCCGCCATCGCCGCCTTGAGGCCGCCGATGGCATGCATCAGCAACTCGTTCTGCAGCGGGTCTTCCGCCGCGATCAGGTTGTTGACTTCCTCATCGGCCAGCGACACATGAATATGGATGCCGGAACCGGTCCATTCGGAATAGGGCTTGGCCATGAAGGTGGCGGCCAGCCCATGCTTTTCGGCGCAAGCTTTGATCAGCCGCTTCAACATGATGCCCTCGTCGCAGGCATCGAGAATGTCCGGGCGGTGGCGCAGCACGATTTCCATCTGGCCCGGCGCATATTCCGAGATCAGCGTCTTGGCGGGCAGGTCCTGGATCTCGCACCAGGCATAGAGGTCCTTGAAGAACGGCGCGAAATCATCCGTGTCCTGAAGATAGTAGGCTTGGTAGTGTTGCGGCCGGTGCTCGTTGATGAGCGACTTCGGCGCCATCGGCTTGCCGGCCATGGCGGAGGCCCGGTCCATGAGGAAGAACTCGAGTTCAACGGCGCCCACCGGCGTCATGTTCAATTCCTTTTTGAACCGCGTGACGACCTTCTCCAGCGCGTTGCGCGGGTCGGCATAGTGCGGCACGCCGTCGAGATCATGCACGGCGGCGGTATATTGCGCCGTTCTCTCCATCCACGGCACGCGCACGAAGGTGCCGGGAATGGGCCACATCAGCAGGTCGCGGTCGCCTTCATCGAAGACCAGGCCGGTTTCGGGCACATCCTGGCCGGTGACATCGAGGACGAGCGCCGAGATCGGCATGAAGCGGCCATCCTTCCAGGCCGGCACCACCTCGTCGCGGCGCAAAACCTTGCCGCGCGCGACGCCACAGAGGTCGGTCCAGACCACCTGCACGGTTTCGATATCGGGATTGGCATCGAGGAACTTTTGGGCCTCGGCTTCACGGCGCGGCGTTACAAGAGCCATGGTATTCTACTCCAGAGTCAGCTCGTCAGTTCGGCGATGCAACGGTCGAGCGTGGTGACCAGTTGATCGACGTGCGCCGCGGTTGTGGCGGGGCAGATGAGCATCATGTTGTGGAACGGCGTGACGATGACGCCGCGGTTGAGAAAATGGTGATGCAAGGCCATGTCGATCGGCCGATGGATCACTTGCGCGGCCTCGCCGCCGTTTTTCGGGCGCGTGGGAGTGCACATGAACTCCACCCGCGCGCCGGCCCGGACGACGTGCCACGGCAATGAATGTTTGATGATGACGTCCGCGATGCCCTTCTGGAGCCGCCTGCGCCGCAGGGTCTCGACAATCGGCGCAGGAGAATGCCCGAACATCGCGCCGGTATCGCCCAGGCAGAAGTCGATATAGGTGTGGCCATCGGCATCGGTGACGTCAACACCTTGTGCCTTGGCCGCGAAGAGTGGAAAGGGCATGCCCCAATCCACCATCCAATGCATGGGAACGCCTTTCAGCCAGTTTTTCGCGGCGTTGCCCGAGAGCTGTTTCGAAACCGGGTTGCGCTGGGTGAAGAGAGCATCTTCGCGGGCCAGCATGGCCGTTATGGCGGTTTCGGGCACGGGACGCGCCATGATTTCCTTCGTGGCTGTTGCGGTTGCCCGATCTTCTAGCACGCCCCATGGGGGGCTTCACAACCCCCATGGATTTCGGCTCCAGAATCTGGTCTAGGGAACAGCGCAGCATGAAGGAGTTTTGGCGATGTCGCGCATCGTTTATGTCAATGGCGAATATCTTCCCGAAGCGGAGGGGAAAGTATCGATTTTCGACCGCGGCTTCCTGTTTGCCGACGGGGTCTATGAAGTCACCGCCGTGGTCAACGGCAAGCTCGTCGACTATGACCCGCATATGCAGCGGCTGGAACGTTCGTTGTCGGAGTTGCGCATTGGCTGGCCGTGTTCGAAATGCGAGATGAAGGCCATGCATGTGGAGATGGTGAGGCGCAACAGTCTCACTGAAGGCATCATCTACATGCAGGTCACGCGTGGCGCCGCCGACCGCATGTTCAACTTTCCCAAGGATACGAATCCGTCGCTGATCGCCTTCACGCAAATGATGACGCTCGTGGACAATCCCAATGCCGCGAAGGGCGTGAGCGTGGTGACGATTGCCGATCTGCGCTGGGCCAGGCGCGACATCAAGACGGTGATGCTGCTGGCGCCGGTACTCGGCAAGCAGGAGGCTTACGAGAAAGGCGCGCACGAGGCCTGGATGGTGGAGGATGGTTTCATCACCGAGGGCACGTCGTCCAATGCTTACATCGTCAAGGACGGCAAGGTGATCACGCGCGGGCTATCGAACGCGATCCTCGCCGGCTGCACCAGGCGCAGCCTGTTCCGGCTGGCGCAAGAACAAGGCATCGTCATCGAGGAGCGGGCCTTCACGGTGGAGGAAGCCTATGCGGCGGATGAAGCCTTCCTCACCAGCGCATCGCAATTCGTCATGCCGATCACCGAGATCGACGGCCACCGCATCGGCGGCGGCCAGCCCGGCCCGGTGGTGCGGAAGTTGCGGGAACTGTTTCTGCAGGAGGCGGGAATATAAGTATTCCGAACTGTGCAGTTGACTTCTGTTGACACGCGTAACGTCCAAACGCATCATAGCTATGAACGCACGCAGAGTTTCATTCTGGAGGTCAAGCATGGCACTGATTCTGGGAACGGAACTTCGAGACAACCTTGTTGGAACCGCCAGCAATGACATCATTAAGGGACTTGGTGGCCTTGACGGTCTGTATGGCGACGACGGTAATGACAGGCTGATTGGCGGCCGGGGCGAGGACACTCTCGACGGCGGGGAGGGAGACGATGTGCTGGATGGCGGCACCGAGAATGATTCCTATGTGCCACCTAGGTGGATTGACTGGGACACTGTTTTATTCAACAGTGCGACCAAAGGTGTCAGCGTCGATCTTAAATCGGGCCTAGCTCAAGACGGGAGCGGCGGCACCGATACGTTGATCGATATCGAAGCGGTCATCGGCACGCGATTCAATGACCGGCTGCTCGGTGGAAATACCGCGAATGACGGCTTCGAGACCTTCGAAGGGAAAGAAGGAAACGACTTTATCAATGGCCGTTCTGGTTTCGACTTCGCGCAATACAATAATTCATTCACCTCCGATCGTGGAATTATTGCCGACTTGACCGCCGGGACGGTGAAGGACCCTTATGGCGACACGGATACTCTCGTCGATGTCGAAGGCATCTGGGCCACTGACCGGGACGACAGGCTCTCAGGCTCGGAGGCAAACGAGACGTTCCGAACCGGCGATGGCTACGACATCGTCAATGGACGCGGCGGGCAGGATACGATCAGCTACGAATACGAAAGAACCTTCGCCGAACGGCCGCACGGCATTGATGCCGATCTGACGCGCGGTACGGTTTTCGACATGAAGTTTGCCACCGACTTCGTCACGTCTATCGAGAATGTCATCGGCAGCCGGCTTGATGACGATATTCGCGGCGATGACGGCGGCAACGTTCTCGATGGGTTTCTTAGCGACGATCTGATCAAGGGGCGGGGCGGCAACGATAGCCTTCTCGGCGGTTACGGCAACGATCACCTCGATGGCGGCAGCGGCAACGACGATCTCGACGGTGGCACGGGCAATGACATGCTGCGCGGCGGCTTGGGCAAAGACACGTTCGTGTTTGCCAGGCAATGCGACGAAGACCACATCCTGGATTTCCGCACCGGCAGCGACAAGATCGATGTCAGCGCATTCAACTTCGCCAGCAAGGCTGATGTGCTCGACGCCTTCAGGGTGTTGTCGCCCGGTGCCGCGATGCTCGACCTCGGCGGCGACAATTATGTGATCTTCGACTACGCCGACACACGGAAGACCGTTCTCGCACTTGGCGATATCATCGTCTGAGCCGGCTTGGCATGGTCCAGCCGGCTGAACACCGGGCAACCTCTACGCCACATGAACCCCGTCATGGAATTGGCGGCGTGTTGATTCACCTGGCATTCACCATCGGTGAGTTTTGTGCGAGGCGGAAACGTCCGCGGTCTCGCGGGCCGATGCCTGTGGCGGTGCGATAGGGCTATGGCAAAGCGGCTGAAAATGCAGTTATTCCAAGGGTTTTGAAGGGCTGCCATGGTTCAGCCTGGCATGTTGGCTTCCTGACAGGCGAACATTGATAGCTATCACTGAATTCAAATTTTACGATTGCAACTTAGCTGTCTTTCAGCCGCCTGTGGTGATTTCGGGATCTGAACACAGGTTGCTTCACCAATCGATCCGGCACTTTCCCCCCGCGATCCGAGGTCGAAGCAGCCGGCGCCGACCGAAACCGAACCGCAATTCCTGGAGCCAAAAATGCCCGTTACTAAGCCAGTCATCACTTCCAATGGTGGCGGAAATTCCGCCACGGTCAGCGTCAATGAAGGCGTCACGGCGGTCACCACCGTCATTGCCACCGACATTGACGGCGATACCTTGACCTACCGGATCGTGCCCGGCACCGACAGCTCGAAGTTCCGCATTGATGCGGCGACCGGCGTGTTGACCTTCGTTGGTGCCCCAGATTTCGAGAGCCCCACCGATGTGGGCGGCAACAATGTCTATAACATCACCGTCGAGGTTTCCGACGGCACCCTGGTCGACACGCAGACGATGGCGATCACCGTCGTGAACGTCAGTGCCGTCACGCTCAACGGCACCATCGGTGGCGATACGCTCGGGTCTTCGGGCACGACCGTCGAAGGCGACACTCTGAACGGCCTTGCCGGCAACGACACGCTCGATGGCGGACTTGGCGCCGACATCATGAACGGCGGCACCAACAACGACACTTACATCGTCGACAATGCCGGCGACCTCTGCAACGAGGATGCCACTGCCGGCACGGACTTGGTCAAGGCCTCGGTCAGCCATACTCTCGGCGCCAACGTCGAAAACATTCAGCTGCAGGGTACCACGGCGATCAACGCCACCGGCAACACGCTCGACAACACGCTCACCGGCAACATCGCCGCCAATGTGCTGAATGGCGGTACAGGCGCAGACGCGATGGTGGGCGGGGCTGGCAACGACACTTATGTGGTCGACAACGCCGGTGACAGCATCGTTGAAAACGATGGCGAAGGCACCGACACCGTGCAGTCGAGCCTCACCGCCACGCTCGGCAGTTTCCTCGAGAACCTGACACTCACCGGCAGCTCGGCGATCAACGGCACCGGCAACGGTCTGAAGAACATTCTCATCGGCAACGGCGCCATCAACACACTAAACGGCGGCAACGGCGACGACACGCTGAATGGCGGTATTGGTGCCGACACCCTCAACGGCGGCAACGGCAAGGACACCTATGTGGTGGACAATGCCGGCGACACCATCACCGAAGCCCTCGATGCCGGAACGGACCTCGTCCAATCGAGCGTCTCGTTCAGCCTCGCTACCTTCACCAATGTCGAAAACCTCACTCTCACCGGCTTCTCCGGCAACAGCGCCACCGGCAATGCTCTCGCCAACATTCTCATCGGCAACTCGGCCGCCAATACTCTCACCGGAGCGGGAGGCAACGATACGCTTTCCGGCGGCAGCGGCGCCGACACAATGGTGGGCGGAGATGGTAACGACAAATACTCTGTCGACAACGCCGGCGATGTCGTGACCGAAGCTTCAGGCGCCGGCAGCGGCGCCGACACGGTCACCTCGACCATCAGCTACTCGATCGCCTCGCTTGCCAATGTCGAAAACATCACGCTTGGCGGCACGGCGGCTTCCGCCACCGGCAATACCGGCAACAACATCCTGATCGGCAATGGCTCGACTAACACGCTTACCGGCGGCGATGGCAACGACACGCTGAACGGCATGGGCGGCATCGACAACATGATCGGCGGCATCGGCAACGACATCTACTATGTCGGCAGCGGCGGAGAAACCACTACCGAAGCCCTGGGCGCCGGCACCGATCTGGTCTACTCGACGATCGCCTGGACTTTGGCCGGCAACGTCGAGAACCT
>JANPCS010000450.1:0-11697 GCA_031431065.1 Hyphomicrobiales bacterium
CCTCCGACCAGCCGAATCACCGCCCAACAGAATCATGGAAAAACCAGCACGGCCAGACCAAAAAGATGTGTGCATGCATTAGCCCCTTGTGGGGAGGGGCAGGGGTGGGGGTCCGCGAACTCCGCTGCCAACCACCCCCCACCCCAACCCCACCCCACGAAGGGGGAGGGGCTAAGTCCGAACAAGGGGGAGGGGCTAAGTGCGAACAAGGGGGAGGGGCTAGGTGTGAATGGGTGGCAAGGGCTGAGAGTCACTTCTGAAGACCTTCTGCTTGAACCGCCGCCGCCCTGCGATGTCATCCTGGTTGGTGACCTGTTTTATGAAAAGGATCTGGCGGCGCGGGTTCTCGACTGGCTGATGCAGGCTGAGGGGCGCGGGATCACCACCTTGATCGGCGATCCGGGCCGCTCTTATCTGCCGCTCGCCAGGCTGGAGAAGCTGGCCGAATACCAGGTGCCGGTGACCCGCGACCTGGAGGATGCCGAGATCAAGCGGACCTCGGTTTGGCGCTTGAAGCGGGATTGAAGAGGTCAAATATTTCCGGCCCGGTGTTTCACGTGAAACAATTCCTAAAATATCGCGAAACGCCGATATTGTTGCGTCTTTTGCCCGAATTTGGCGGTCGATCGCCGCTTTTTTGGTGCCGGAAACGCCGTGAATCGCCGTGATTTCGCCACCAAATTACTTGACTCGCAGCAACTATCTCGGATCGCCGCAGGGTTGCAACGGCCGGCAACGGAATACACTCCTAAGTTGGCGCGGGCTTGGCGGCGGGGCCGGTGTTGTTGAACCACAGCGCCAGCATCAGGATGGCCAGCGACGCCCACAGCCAGATGTCGCCGCTGCCGCCAAAGAAGATCACCCCGAAGATGACGGCGGCGGGAGCGGACAGATAGACGGCCTGCGCCGTGTAGGAGGGGCCTCTTTCGCGGATCAGCGTGAAGTAGGAGATGCGCTCGGCCACCCACATCAGCGTCGCGACCGCTATCGAGCCATAGGCGAAAGCGGAATAGGTAAATTCCCAGGGTGGCGCCAGGACCAGCATGAACGGCAGGCCCAGCACACCGGTCCACAGGCTTTCGGCAGCGCCGATCGAAAACGTCGTGCCGCCCCTTGGCCAGTGGCGGTTGGCATACCAGTTGTAGCCGGCATAAAGCAGTGGGTTGACGAAACTCGCCAGCAGCCACCATGAAGCCTTGCCCGATATCATGCCTTCACGCGTCAGCACCAATGTCGCGCAGGCGCTAAAGCCTATGACCACGGCCACCAGCCGGCGCGGCGTGACGGGGTCCTTGCCGGAAATCGCCCCAACTGCGAAGTTGATGAGCGGTGACAGCGCGAAAACCAGTGCCAGCTCAGCGGGCGGAACATGACGCGCGAATGTCAGGCTGAGGCTGAAGGGAATATTCATGAGGACGGCGCAGATCAGGCCATAGGTCAGGACATCGCGGTTCCAGCCAACCGTGCCATGGTTCAGGCGGGCAAGCGCGGCCAAGAACACCGCGAGACCAAAGCCGGTGAACACCAGAATATGGCTCACCGGAACGCCGGCAACACCCCAATAGGAGTATTGGCTGGGCGATATTCCCCAGAACAGGGCGAGCGCTACAAAATAGCCGAGGTGCCGCAGATTGATCATGCTTTGAGGTTCGGTTTGAGTTCCCTCGGCCTTGGCAGCCATGGCGCGAGATTAGCCGAGTCCGCAATCGAGTTTGAAGAGGGTTGGAAAGCCGCTATCGTGGCTACTTCTTCTAGATGCTCAATAAACATCTGAAATCGCATCGTTTTTAAGTCTTCTCTAAACCACATGTGGCCTAATGTCATGCCCGCGGCGAACCCCTTCAAATCGTCAAGTTCACGTATTAGGATATCGCATGGACAAACGGGACTCAGGTAACGTTGTAACGGCCTTCACCGAAGATCAGGTGGAGCGGCTGACGGGCGTGTCCGTTCATCAACTGCGCCGATGGGACCGAACCGGCTTCTATCACCCCGAGCATGCCGATGAAAACAGACGGAACCCATTTAGCCGCATTTATTCTTTTCAGGACGTGTTGTCGCTTCAGATACTCGGTGCCCTGCAGAATGACCTTGGCATTTCTCTCCCGCACCTTCGCAAAGTGAAAGAAAAACTTGCGCATCTTGGTAACGACAAATGGTCGAAGACGAAACTTTATGTCGTCAAGAAGGAAGTTGTTTTTCACGATGACACCATGGGGGAATTCAGGGGCGTCCTCAGTGGGCAGATTGTGATCTCTCCCATCGTCCTGGAGACGGTGAAGAAGAAAATGGAGGAAGCAGTTCAACAGCTTTATACCCGCGATCCGTCCAAAATCGGGACAATCGAACGGCACCGTCGCGTTTCGAGCAATGCCTGGGTCATCGGCGGTACGAGAATCCCTGTTGAGGCGATCCAAAGTTTCCACAGAGCCGGATACGGTACCGATCAAATTATTCGAGAGTACCCTGATCTCACAGAGCAGGACGTAAAAGCTGCAATTGCACATCGTGGAGACAGCAGCAAAGCTGCGTAGGGATTGATCCGGAGCATGAGGTTCTTTCTCGACCACAATGTTCCGGTGGCGGTGGCTGAAACGCTGATGAAATGCGGCCACGAAGTATTGATCCAGAAGACCGTTCTGCCGCAGAACGCCAGCGATCCGGTGGTGGCGGTGACCAGTTCTCTGAATGAAGCGGTTCTCATCAGTTTCGACAAGGACCATAGAGCGATAGCACACCGCCATGGCATTGCGAATAAGCAGCTCAAGAGGCTGAGCCGAATACACTTCAGGTGCGAGTATCCAGATGCGGCGAAGCGGGTCTAAGAGGCAATGTCATTCATCGAGCACGAATGGGACCTTGCCCAACGGTCATCAGACCCGCGAATGTTTCTCGAAATTCTGGGCTATGGGCTGAAAACTCTTCGATGAATTTACTGCAACCGGGTACTCCCCATTGCTATGGACACATAATCGCAATGCTGCCTCTTAGACACAAGTCCACTTGCACGCTATAGAACCGGCGGCATAATGGCCGACCGATATCGGCAGGTCTGGGAGGAAAACGCTTATGTCCGAGAAAATCTATCCTGTGACAGCTTCATGGAAAAAGCGGGCCTATGTCGACGATGCCGCTTACAGGAAGATGTATGCCGACTCGGTGAAAGACCCGGCCAAGTTCTGGGGCAAGCATTCAAAGCGGCTCGACTGGTTCAAGGCGCCCACGAAAATCAAGAACACCACCTACGAATACCCCAAGGTCTCGATCAAGTGGTACGAGGACGGCATTCTCAATGTCTCCTACAACTGCATCGACCGGCACCTGAAGAAGCGCGGGCATCAGGTGGCCATCATCTGGGAGGGTGACGATCCCTATTACGACAAGAAAATTACTTACAATGAACTCCACGAGAACGTCTGCCGCTTCGCCAATGTCTTGAAGAAGAACGGCGCCAAGCGCGGCGACCGGGTTACCATCTACATGCCGATGATCCCCGAGGCGGCCTATGCCATGCTAGCCTGCGCGCGTATTGGCGCTGTTCATTCGATCGTGTTCGGCGGCTTTTCGCCCGATTCTCTTGCAGGGCGCATCAATGACTGCGATTCGAAGCTCATCATCACCGCCGATGAAGGGTTGCGCGGCGGCAAGAAAATTCCATTGAAAGCCAATACCGACGAGGCATTGAAGCGCTGCTCGGGGAACGAGAAAGTCATCGTGGTGCGCCGCACCGGCGGCCAGGTGACGATGACCCCGGGCCGCGATACCTGGTATCACGAAGACGCGGCGACGGTTTCAGCCGAATGCAAGCCGGAGAAGATGAAGGCCGAGGACCCGCTGTTCATCCTCTATACCTCGGGCTCGACTGGCAAGCCCAAAGGCGTGTTGCACACCACGGGCGGTTATCTCGTCTATGCCGCGATGACGCATCAATATGTCTTCGACTATCACGACGGCGACATCTACTGGTGCACGGCGGATGTGGGCTGGGTGACTGGCCACAGCTATATCGTCTATGGTCCGCTCGCCAATGGCGCCACCACCTTGATGTTCGAAAGTGTGCCCAATTATCCCACCAACTCGCGCTTCTGGGAAGTGATCGACAAGCACCAGGTCAATATCTTCTACACCGCCCCCACCGCCATCCGCGCGCTGATGGGAGCAGGCGAGGCGCCTGTCACGAGAACCTCCCGGAAGTCGCTGCGGCTTTTGGGTTCGGTCGGCGAGCCGATCAATCCCGAGGCCTGGGAATGGTATCACCGGGTGGTTGGCGATCACCGCTGCCCGATTGTCGATACCTGGTGGCAGACCGAAACGGGGGGCATCCTGATCACGCCGCTGCCCGGTGCGACCAAGTTGAAGCCCGGTTCGGCGACCAGGCCATTCTTCGGTTGTCAGCCCGCGCTGGTGGACGACAAGGGAGTCATTCTCGAAGGTGCCGCATCGGGCAATCTCGTCATTCTCGATTCCTGGCCGGGCATGATGCGTTCGGTCTATGGCGATCACGACCGTTTCGTGCAGACCTATTTTTCGACCTACAAGGGCATGTATTTCACCGGCGACGGCTGCCGGCGCGATGCCGATGGTTACTACTGGATCACCGGCCGCGTCGATGATGTGATCAACGTCTCTGGCCACCGCCTGGGGACGGCGGAAGTCGAATCGGCTCTGGTCTCGCACCCCAAGGTCTCGGAAGCAGCCGTCGTCGGTTACCCGCACGACATCAAGGGCCAGGGCATTTATTGCTATGTGACTTTGATGACCGGCAAGCAGGGCAGCGACGAACTGCGCAAGGATCTGGTCGCCCATGTCAGGAAGGAAATCGGCCCGCTGGCGGCGCCTGACAAGATCCAGTTCTCGCCGGGCCTGCCCAAAACCCGCTCCGGCAAGATCATGCGCCGCATCCTGAGGAAGATCGCCGAGGATGATTTCGGAGCACTTGGCGATACCTCGACACTGGCCGATCCGGCGGTGGTCGATGACTTGGTGGAGAACCGGCAGAACCGGAAGGGGTGATCACAAGACAATCGCATCGTTATGGCCGGGCATTGTCCCGGCCATCTGCTTTTCGTTTGGGTGTTAATACGGGTTCTTGTCAAATTTGACCAAATCTTCAAAAACCGATAACGTCCTATTGAGATGCGGCTTCTCACCTTGAACGAAGTGCTGGCACTCCCCAGCCCGGAAGGGAAATGAACATGACAACGCAATCTTTCCGGCCACTGCGACTCCTCCTGTCCATCTCTCTGTTCGGTGCATTCGTGGCGCTCGGCGCCGCTGCCGCACAAGCCGCGACGCTGGCGGTCGATGACGACGGACAGGCGACGGCCCTCAACTGCAATGCGAGCGATACCGCTTTTAGCACCATTCAAGCGGCGGTGAACGCCGCCGGTTCCGGCGATACGATCCAAGTCTGTCCCGGAACTTACGACGAACAACTGGTGGTGACGACGAGCCACTTGACCATCCGCGGCGCGGGAGCAGGGTTGACAGTGGTGCGGCCAACGGCAGTCGTTGACAACGCCACCAACGGCTTTGGAAACCCGGTGGCGGCGATCCTCTTGGTCGAGGGCGCGGCTAATGTGACCGTCGCCAGTCTTAAAATCGATGGCAATGTTGCCGACAGCGGCGCGTCGATCAATCCGCCTTGTCCTACATTGCCCTTTTATACCGGAATTTATTTGCGGAACAGCTCGGGTACCGTCGATTCCGCGCATGTGACTGGCATCCACAGCAGCACTAAATGCGCCTTTGCGATCCGGGCGGAGATCGGAGACATCGTCGTGAAAAGAAGCCTGATGGACGACTACGGCATCTCAGGCATTGCCTGCGGCTTCGCCGGCACCAGATGTACCGTCACCGACAATACGATTAGAGGACGGGGACCGGTAGATGACGAATCGCAGGCCGGTATTCAAATTCGTTCCGGGGCCGGCGGCAGGATTTCCGGCAATGTGATCACCGATCATTTCTTCATCGGGGCGCACGGGGTTCCGCAGTCTTCGGTCGGCATTTTCCTGGTCTTTGCCACGCCGTCATCCAACCCACATATCGTCCGTGATAACGTTTTTTCCGGAAATCAAGTCAATGTTCAGCGCTTCGCAACTGCCGCCGCGTTCTGACTGACCGCTGCGAGACGATTTCGGCGCCCTAGACGATACCTCGACACTGGCCGATCCGGCGGTGGTCGATGATCTGGTGGAGAACGGGCAAAACAGGAAAGAGTAGCCCGCCGACGCCAATGGGATTATGGTCAAGACCATGACAGCGCTCGCCAAGCCACGCATGACGGTGGATGAGTACCTTGACTGGGCCGTGGGCAGGCCTGGACGCTATGAATTGTTCAGGGGTGAGGTATTTGCGATGTCACCCGAAACGAGCGGCCATGCTCAAGCCAAGTATGCCATCCAATCGGCGCTTTTGGACGCTATCCGGCGCAGCAAACTTCCCTGTCACATGCTGCCGGATGGCATGACCGTGAGAATCGATGGCGATACCGCCTATGAGCCCGATGCACTGGTCTATTGCGGTGAGATACTGCCGCTGTCTGCCATTGAGGTGCCCGAGCCGGTGATCCTGGTCGAAGTCCTTTCGCCCTCGACGCGCCGCATCGACATCTCGCGGAAGCTCGCCGATTATTTCCGGCTGCCAAGCGTCGTGCATTATATCATCGTCGATCTTGTCCGGCCTCTTGTCCTGCATCATGCACGTGGGCCCGGCGACACCATCCTCACCCGCATCATCACCAGTGGCACCGTCAAACTCGACCCGCCCGGCCTCGACATCGCCTTGGCCGATATCTACGGGGCCTGAACGCCGGGGTGCTGCCGGGCAGCCGCTACCACCATAACGGCCTGAGATTGCAATCGCCAATGACTCCACCGGCCCGCTGCACAACAGTGGCCGGTGGAGTGCAACCAAAAGCCGATTTCGCGGCGGACTTACATCCCGTCGAAGGTGCCTTTTTCGCACGCCGTCATGAACTCATCCATGGCCACGGTGTCGGCGTTCTTGGTCTTGAGGCTGGTCTTCGTCATGGCTTCTTCGAAGCGCTTGGAATCCTCGGCCTTGCCGATCGCCCCATCGTTGTTGGTGTCGTACTTCTTGAGGAGCGCCGAGCATTCGTCGGCCGTCATCGCGGCATTGGCCGAGGCCGCCGGAATGATGAGAAGGGCGGCGGCAAGAGCGCCAAGCTTGATCATGGTCTTCATATTTCATCTCCACTGTTTGAGCGTTACGGAACTGTTTTGCTGTTCCTGACCGGATAAACACATGCAGCGGCGGAATGTTCCGGATCGGTTGAACATTAATTCGCAACGGCCGGGGCCCCGCTCAACCGGCGTTCTGCCATGTGCCGTCCCGATATGTCAGGATTGCATAAGGTGCTCCGGCCTATGTCTTTCGGCGCAATTGCGATATTGCGTTGCACAAGCTAGAAGTCCTTTCCGGGAACGGGACACGAGTCATGGCACAACCAAAAAATGCCGAGCGGCCGCTTTCGCCGCATCTGCAAATCTACCGCCCGATGCTGACGATGATGATGTCGATCATCCATCGCGCCACCGGCGTGGCGCTGTATTTCGGCACCGTGCTGCTGGTCTGGTGGCTGACGGCGGCGGCAACCTCGGACCAGTATTTTGAATTGGTGCAGGGTTTCTTCGGCCACTGGTTTGGCCGGCTGGTGCTGTTCGGCTTCACCTGGGCGCTGCTGCATCACGCCATCGGCGGCCTCCGCCATCTCTTGTGGGACACCGGGCGCGGCTTCGATCTGCCACTCGTCGAACTGATGGCCAAGGCCAATCTCGGCCTCTCGATCGTGTTGACAATCGTTCTCTGGATCATCGGTTACGGAGTGATTGCATGAGCATGCGCACGCCACTCGGCAAGGTGCGGGGTCTGGGCTCGGCCCGCGATGGCACGCAGCACTGGTGGATGCAGCGCGTCACGGCCATCGCCAATCTGCCGCTGATCGTGTTCCTGGTGATCTTCGTGCTCGCCCATCTGGGCGCAACCCGCGCTGAAGTTTTGGCCTCGCTTGCCAATCCCTTCGTCGCCATGCTCCTGGCGCTCACCATGATTTCGGTGCTCTGGCACATGCGGCTGGGCTTGCAGGTGGTGATCGAGGACTATGTGCACGGCCACGCCATGAAGCTTGGCGCGTTGCTCGCCAATACATTCTTTACGGCGGCGCTTGGCGTTGCCGCGCTCTATGCAATTCTCAAGATGAGCTTTGGACTGTGATGGCAGCTGTCGAAACCAAGAAGCAGGCGCCCAAGAGTTTTTCGATCGGCGGCCGCAACTATCCGGTGACCGATCATACCTATGACGTGGTGGTGGTTGGTGCTGGCGGTGCGGGCTTGCGCGCCACGCTGGGCGCCTCGCAGGCCGGTCTCAAGACGGCTTGCATCTCGAAAGTCTTCCCAACGCGCTCGCACACCGTGGCGGCGCAGGGCGGCATCGCCGCCTCGCTCGCCAATATGGGCGCCGACGATTGGCGCTGGCACATGTATGACACGGTGAAAGGTGCCGATTGGCTGGGCGACCAGGACGCCATCGAATATCTCTGCCGCAATGCGCCGACCGCCGTCTATGAGCTCGAGCATTTCGGCATGCCCTTCTCGCGCACCGAAGAGGGTAAGATCTATCAGCGGCCGTTTGGCGGCCACATGATGAATTTCGGCGATGGCCCGCCGGTGCAGCGCACCTGTGCCGCCGCCGACCGCACCGGCCACGCCATGCTGCACACGCTCTATGGCCAGAGCCTGCGTTATGCGGCGGAATTCTTCATCGAGTATTTCGCGCTCGACCTCATCATGGAGAATGGCGCCTGCCGCGGGGTGATCGCCATGAACATGGAAGATGGCTCGATCCATCGTTTCCGTGGGCACCAGACCATCCTTGCGACCGGCGGTTATGGCCGCGCCTATTTCACCGCGACCTCGGCCCACACCTGCACCGGCGACGGCAATGCCATGGTGCTGCGCGCCGGATTGCCCTGCCAGGACATGGAATTCGTGCAGTTCCACCCGACAGGAATTTATGGCGCCGGCTGCCTGATCACCGAGGGCGCGCGCGGCGAGGGCGGCTACCTTACCAACTCTGAAGGCGAGCGTTTCATGGAACGCTACGCGCCCTCCGCCAAGGACCTGGCGTCGCGCGATGTCGTGTCGCGCTCGATGACCATTGAGATCCGCGAGGGCCGTGGCGTCGGCGAATTGAAAGACCACATTTATCTGCACCTCGAGCACTTGGATCCGAAAGTGCTGCACGAGCGCCTGCCGGGCATTTCCGAATCGGCCAGGATTTTCGCCGGCGTCGACGTGACCAGGCAGCCGATCCCCATCCTGCCGACGGTGCATTACAACATGGGTGGCATCCCCACCAACTATCATGGCGAGGTTCTGGCCGGCGACCCGCAAGATCACGAGAAGCTGGTGCCCGGTCTGATGGCGGTGGGCGAGGCGGCCTGTGTGTCCGTACACGGAACAAATCGCCTGGGGTCCAATTCGCTGATCGACCTCGTGGTGTTCGGCCGCGCCGCGGCCTTGCGCTGCATCGAACGGGTGAAGCCCAATTCCTCCCATGCCGATTTGCCCGCCGATGCCGCCGAACTGGCGCTGTCCAGGCTCGACCGTTACCGCTTCGCCAATGGTACGACGCCGACCGCTGAGCTCCGCGCCCGCATGCAGCGCATCATGCAGGAGGACGCCGCCGTGTTCCGCACCGGCGAGACGCTGCAACAGGGCGTCAAGCGGCTGAGCGAGGTGTGGCAGGCTTCCGACGATATCCGCGTCACTGATCGCTCGCTGGTGTGGAACAGCGATCTCATCGAGACGCTGGAATTCGAGAACCTCATCCTGCAGGCCGCCACCACCGTGGTGAGCGCCGAAGCCCGCCAGGAAAGCCGCGGCGCCCATGCCCGCGAGGACTTTCCAACCCGCGACGACAAGCAGTGGATGAAACACTCGCTCGCCTGGGCCGACCGCGACAAGAAGACGGTGACCATGGGCTATCGCCCGGTGCATGAGTTTACGATGTCGAAGGATATCGACTACATCAAGCCGAAGGCGCGGGTGTATTGATGCGGCGGGACTCGCGGTTACCCCCACCCCAACCCCTCCCCACAAGGGGGAGGGGCTATATAGGGCTGTCTTACTTCTTAGCCCCTCCCCCTTGTGGGGAGGGGTAGGGGTGGGGGGACTAGCGATGCCGAATCTCCGGGCAAGGTCCCTTCGCAACACCGCAACCGATGCTGAAAGGAAGCTCTGGCAGGAGCTGCGCATGATGAGAACCGAAGGCCGCCACTTCAGGAGACAAGTTCCGTTGGCGGGATTTATTGCCGACTTTGCCTGTCACAGCTGCAAGCTGGTGATCGAACTCGATGGCGGGCAGCACAACGCGGACGCCGCAATGCAGAAAGATGCTCAACGTACGGAGCAGCTGGCGCGGGATGGCTATCGCGTCGTGCGGTTCTGGAACAACGATGTCATGACCAACCTCGAAGGCGTGGTCGACTCCATTCGCCACGCCGCCGGACTTGAAACGATGTACGATCACGGAGAGGGAATACCCGGGGCGACCCCCACCCCAACCCCTCCCCACAAGGGGGAGAGGCTATAAGGAAATACAGTTCTACTTAGCCTCCCCCTTGTGGGGAGGGACAATAAGGAAATACAATTCTACTTAGCCCCTCCCCCTTGTGGGGAGGGGTTGGGGTGGGGGAACTAGCGATGCCGAACCTCCGCGCGCGTTCCCTTCGCGACACCACCACACTTAATTTGATCTATGATCACGGGAAGGAGATATAGAAAATGTCAGAGTTTCCGAGAGTCACAAGGGATCCCAAGGTCATGGGCGGCAAGCCGTGCGTTCGCGGCATGCGGGTGACCGTCGGCATGTTTGCGGCTCAAATTTCTGAGGGAACATCCATCGAGGAAATGCTAGAGCATTTTCCGTATCTGGAACGAGAGGATATCTTGCAAGCAATTGGTTATGCGGGAGCATTGGCCTCGAATCCAAAGAACTCTGTCGCCGACGAAGACGAACTTGATAAGCTGCTCGGTGTTCAGGTGATTGAACTCGAGTTGGAGAACTGAAGTATTATGGAAGCCATCGGCATCGGGCATAACCGGTTCAAGCCGTCTCGCGGGGGGTCATCGCGCATGTACGCCATCGTTTTTGATTTCGATACCCAAATTCTTGAGCAGACAGACCCGAATGCCTCGTGGCGCAATGCCTGCACGGATGTGCGTAACTTCCTGTCGGAACGCGGTTTCGATTGGATGCAGGGCAGCACCTACTTCGGAAACGAGACGGTCGACGCCGTGAAGTGCGTCACTGCGGTTCAACGCCTGTCGCGCAAATACCCCTGGTTCAAAGCTTCCGTGCGTGACATTCGGATGCTGCGAATCGAGGAGAACAACGATTTCATGTCCGCCATCGAGGAGCTTGACGCAGTCTAGCCATGGCCGAATTCACACTCCCCAAGAACTCCAAGGTCCAGCCCGGCAAGGCCTGGCCGAAGCCTGCGGGAAATCGCCTGCGCGATTTCAAGGTCTATCGCTGGAACCCCGATGACGGCAAGAATCCGCGCCTCGATACCTATACGCTCGACATGGAGAAATGCGGGCCGATGGTGCTGGACGCGCTGATCAAGTTCAAGAACGAGCAGGACCCGACGCTGACCTTCCGGCGCTCGTG
>JANPCS010000451.1:0-4782 GCA_031431065.1 Hyphomicrobiales bacterium
CAAGGCCCATGGCATCGCCCGCCCGCTGTTTGTCACCGACAAGGGCCTTGCCGCGACGCCGATGGTGGCGGCGATCATGGCCGACCTCAAGAAGGCCGGTCTCGCCGCCGCGATGTTCTCGGATGTCAGGCCCAACCCGAGCGAGGAGAACGTGCTCGAAGGCTGCAAGGCTTACCGGGCCGGCAATCATGATGGGGTGATCGCCTTTGGCGGCGGCTCGGGGCTCGATACCGCCAAGATGATCGCGCTGATGCATGGGCAGACAATTTCGATTTTCGATCTCGAGGATGTCAGCGACTGGTGGACAAGGGCCGATGCCAGCGTCATTTCGCCCATCATCGCCGTGCCGACGTCGGCCGGCACCGGTTCGGAAGTGGGCCGCGCCGGTGTCATCACGCATCCGGTCACCCATGAGAAGAAGATCATCTTTCATCCGGCCATCATGCCGAAAGTGGCGATCCTCGATCCCGAACTGACCGTCGGGCTGCCGGCCAAGCTTACAGCGGCCACCGGCATGGATGCGCTGGCGCATAATCTCGAAGCCTATTGCGCGCCGTTCTATCACCCGATGGCGGCGGGCATCGGGCTCGAAGGCATGCGGCTGGTGAAGGAGAACCTGGCCAAGGCGGTGAAGAAACCGAAGGACTTGGACGCACGCGGCAACATGCTGGTGGCCTCGGCCATGGGGGCTACGGCGTTTCAGCGCGGGCTTGGCGCCATTCACGCGCTGTCGCATCCTTTCGGCGGGCTTTATGATGCCCATCACGGCCTCCTCAACGGCATTATCATGCCTTATGTGGTGAAGGCCAACCGCCGCAAGATCGAGAAGGATATCGAGCGCGCCGCGGCCTATCTGGGAATCAAGGGTGGCTTCAACGGCTTCCTCAAGTGGATTCTCGCCTTGCGCAAGGAGATCGGCATCCCGCATGCGCTCAAAGACATCGGCATCGACACCAAGCGGCTGGACGAAGTCGCGGCGATGGCGATCAAGGATCCGACGGCGGGCAGCAACCCGATTCAATTCACCGAGAAGCAGTACAAGGCGCTAGCCAAGAAGTGTGTGATGGGCGATCTGTAAGAGCTCTCAAGGCTCCCGGTCAGTCGCCGGGGGCTTTTTCCACCATCACTTCGATCTCGGTTTCGCCGGTGTTGAGAAAATCGAGAATAATGCCGAAGCGCTGGTCCTCGGTGAGAGGCGCGTTGAGGCCGATGAGGCGGAGATGGCGGGCAGTGGGACGCATGGCCAGCGGCTTTCCGGGTTCAAGCGGCATGGCGTCGATCGGCGGATCGTCGTAGCGGTTGTTGCGGCGCAATTCGATCAGTGTACAGACGTTTGAGCGGGCGGCCACAAGCTGGTCCGCCGCCTTGCCGTTGTTCACCATCGGAAAGAACGCCTGCCCATCGGTCTGCCGCGAAGGCAAGGCCCAGGCATGGCCGATGGCGATATCGCCGAAGCGCAAGGAATGGGCGCGGGCGGCGGAGGGCAGAAAGATGAGAGAGAGCGTCAGATTGCGGCGGTTCATGGCGGCCCAATAGCGGGATTAACGGCTTCCAAGGGCATAAGCGACGACAATTGGCACTCAATTTTGCGCCGGGTTGAGGACCTCGAAAATCTTGCCGTTCATCAGCAGGGCGACTTCCCCAGCAGGCAATGGTTTCTGGCATTCCGACAGCGGGTTGAGCCAGAAATTCGAGTCCGGCAGCATGCCAAACAGATTGCGCGCGACAGCCCCGAGGCAGGTTTCGGGTTCCTTCACATAGTCCGAAATACGCTTCTTCGAGGTAAAGGCCGGATGCCACTTCAGGCCCTGATACTCGACCGTCGCGACATTGAGTTTTTCCTGATACTTGAGCGACCGCCGCCGGCCGGGCTCGAGCTTGGCTTCAGGAGTGAGTATGTAGATTTCGGTTTCCAGCAGTGCCCGGTAGAATTCCGGCACAACGCACGGATCCTTGACCGCCGCCTGCATCAGTTTCTCGAGTTTGTTTTCGGGTTCAAACATGTTGATCCTCAGTTCTGTGTGCCGCGGAGGGTGCGATAAATCATGTTGCGCGATACGCCGAGTTTACGCGCCGCCTTGCTGACGTTGTTGCCAGTCTCGGCATAGGCCGCGAGAATTTGCTTGCGTTGGACGTCATGCAGGCTGGACTTCAACTTGTCGCCGCCGATCCGGTCATGCTGGCGGTCGGTCAGGCTGTTGACCGCCGCTTCATCGATCAGATTGCCACCTTCGCCAAGCGAAAGGCGTGACAGAATGTTGCGCAGTTCGCGGATGTTGCCTGGCCATTGCAACTGTGAAAGCCGATCAACCGCGCTTTCCGTCAGGATGAGCGCGGGGTCGATCAGCTTTAGCAAATGCTGGGCGATGTCGGAGAAATCGCTACGCTGGTGCAAGGCCGGAAGCGTAACCTCAAGCGTGTTCAGCCGGAACAGCAGATCGGAGCGGAAGCGGTTCCGGGCAATCAAATCATCAAGATCGGCATTTGTCGCCGAGACCAGCAAGACATCCACCTGGCGTTTTGTGCCGCCCACCGGGCGGACGGTCCAGTCATCGAGGAAGCGCAGAAGGACCGCCTGCAAGGCCACCGGCATATCGCCGATCTCGTCGAGAAACAGCGTGCCGCCGTCGGCTTCCTTGAACAGGCCTGGCGATCCGCCCTTGCGCGCGCCGGTAAAAGCTCCTTCGGTGTAACCGAACAATTCCGCTTCGATGAGAGAGTCAGGCAGTGCCGCGCAATTGACCGCGACGAACGAGCCCGTCCGGCGGCTGGCGCGGTGGGCATAGCGCGCCAGTTCTTCCTTGCCCGTGCCGGTTTCGCCGCGAATGAGAATCGGCATCTTGCGCGCCGCCGCCGTTTCGACCTTGCGGGCAATCGCGGCAATGGCAGGGTCCGCCGAAACGAAATGCGTTGCAAGCGCCTTCGGCGGATCGAGCCGCGGGCGGACCACTGGCTGCACCATGGGGAACTGGCGCGGGTTTTCGATGGTCGCGACGAACTGGCTGCCGACCCCGTCGAGCAGCTGCTGGCGCTCCTTGCGCCGCCCCTCGTCGACGAACGTGCTGAACTTGGTGCGGAAGATATCGGCAAAGCGGAAGCCTGGAGCGATTGGCAGGCCATGCAGCAGCACCCGCGCCGCGCGGTTGGCGGCCAGCACGGCCCCGTCGGAATCGACCGCCAGCAGGCCGGCACTGAGCGTATGCAGATATTCGCCGCGGTTGTGAAAGGCGATGAGCAGCTTGCCGCGGTGGTTTTCGCGGAACAGGCCGTTTTCGACCTGCGTCGCGGCCATGGCGACCAGCGCCTGGGTGTGGGTCTGGCGCGACAGGCAATCGGACGATGCGTCCAGCACGCCGACCAATGTACCATCCGGCGCGAAAATCGGCGAGGCGACGCACGTCAGATTGTTGTAGCGCGGAAAGAAGTGCTCGCTGCCGTGCACCACGATCTGACGTTTCAGAAGCGAAGCCGTGCCAAGCCCGTTGGTGCCGCAGAGCGCCTCCGTCCACATCGAGCCGGGACGCAGGCTTGCCGCACCCGACGCATCATCGAAACTGCTGTCGGACACGAAGTCGAGCAGCATGCCATCGGGCGACGCGAAGGCGATCATAAAGTTGGAACCGGCGATCTGCTGGTGCAGCGAATGCATTTCGGCCAAGGCCAGGCCGCGCACCAGAGAACACTCAGTCTGGGCGCGGCGCAGCACCGCATTGCTGACCACCTCGGGCGGCGGCGGATGCCGCGAGTCCAGTCCCAGCGAGATGCAGCGCATCCAGCTGTCGTAAATATCCGGAACCAGATAGTCGGCAGGCGGCGTACCTTGCTGTTCAAGCAGGGTGCGGGCGCGGTCGGCGCGGCTAATGAGAGTCGATAGCATCGGTTCTCCCCAGAATTGCCACCTGGCAATTCATCAGCCTTCGCTCTTGATGGCGTTTGGCATGATCCTATTGCATAGAAGATAGCTGAATTTGCATGAATTCCAATACCCCTTGACAATCAATTTCGAGTGTTCCGCCACGGATCAATTGTGCCGGCCATTGTGTTCACGCGCGAGGCGGAGGATTTCCGCCGCAATTTGAAAGTCGCCAGCAATATCAACGCTTGGAGCAATTGGCATGGCACTTGCTCTTAGTCTTAATAATTCGCCAAAGGCCGGGCATCAAACCGGCCGCAAAAAAATTTACGACATGGGATGGAACAATGAAAGCGGCAGTTCTCCACGCATTCGACGAAAAGCTGACAGCCAAGGAGTTCGTCAAATACGAAGACGTGGCCGACCCCAAGATCACGCGTCCGACCGATGTCATCGTGCGCATCGGCGGCGCTGGCGTGTGCCGCACCGACCTGCATGTCATTGAAGGCATCTGGCGAGCCAAGGTCGATGTCAAACTTCCCTACATCATGGGTCACGAGAATGCCGGCTGGGTCGAAGCGATCGGTCCCGGCGTCGAGGGCGTGAAGGTCGGCGACAGCGTGATTTGTCATCCGCTCGTCACCAGTGGTCATTGCCTGGCCTGCCGGCGCGGCGACGACATGCACGCGCTTGACAGTTCATTCCCCGGCATCAATGCGAATGGCGGTTATGCCGAGTATCTGCTCACCGGCCAGAGGTCGCTCATCAAGCTGCCGAAGACACTGGCACCCAAGGATGTGGCGCCCTATACCGATGCCGGGTTGACAGCCTATCGCGCCGCCAAGAAAGCCTCGCGGCATCTTTTGCCTGGCGAGTATGTGGTAGTGATCGGGGCGGGCGGACTGGGCCACATCGGCATCCAGGTCCTC
>JANPCS010000452.1:0-16213 GCA_031431065.1 Hyphomicrobiales bacterium
TCGTCCAACTCAATGCCAAAGCACGCGACGCGCGAAAAGAATTCAATCATGCAACTTGACAATCAAGATAGTCGCTCTCCCTCATGCGAGGGCGAGGACGAACGTCCTAGACCGCCAGATCCATGAACTCCGGCAGATCGAAGCCCATGGCGCCATAGGCGGCGAGCGAATCCTCCGCCGATCCGCGTGCCGATGTGAGCAGCACCGTATTGTGCGGCGGCAAAGCTGTCGTGGCCTCGGTCAACGGCGTTTCGTCGAGGATATCCGCCACGCGCCGCGCGATGGCAGGCGCCGGATCGATGTAACTTACAGCCCACGGCGCCACTCTGACGATATCCTCGACCAGCAACGGATAATGCGTGCAGCCAAGCACCACGACATCGGTCCTCTTGGCCCCGCGCTGAGCGAAGGCGGGCATGATTTCCTGGCGCAACTCCTCGAGATCGACCGGCTTGCCCTTGAGTTTTTCCTCGGCAATCCCGGCCAGCCGCTTGGCGCCATGCAGGACCACCTGGCAATGAAAAGCATAGGTGTGGATCAGCGCGTGCGTATACTCGCGGCTCACCGTGCCGGGCGTGGCCAGCACCCCGATGATGCCGGACTTGGTCTGTGCCGCCGCCGGCTTGATGGCCGGCACCGTTCCGACAAAGGGCAATTTGTAGGCCTCGCGCAATTGCGCCAGGGCAATCGTCGAGGCGGTGTTGCAGGCCACCACCACGATGTGCGGTTGGGTCCTCTCGATGAGCACGCCGGCAACATGCACAATGCGCTTCACCAGCGCCTCTTCCTTCCACGCGCCATAGGGAAACGCGGCATTGTCGGCCGCATAGGTGAGATGCGCCACAGGCATCTGCGTCCGCACGGCCCGTGCCACGGTGAGCCCGCCCATGCCCGAGTCGAACAGCAGGATGCGCGGCGTGGTCATTCCCTTGCCGCCTTCCGCTTCTCATGTGCCCGAGTCAGCGATGAGACGATGCCGCGCAAGCTCCGCACTTCCTGCTCGGTTAATTGAGCGCGCGCGAAGATGTTACGGATGTTGCGCAGCATGCCGGGCTTTTTGGCCTCGGTCTTGAAGAAGCCGGCGATGTCGAGTTCGCGTTCGAGATGTTCGATGAAACCATAGAGCTCTTCCTTGGTGGCGGGCCGCGTATCGGGCGTCTGCAATCCGGGCCCTTCAAGCGCCGCCAGTTCCGGCGTCTGCTGGCCCAGCGTTTCGGCCTGGTCCTTGTACCACTCATAACCAACCAGCAGCACGGCCTGCGCGATGTTGATCGACGCGAAGGCCGGATTGACCGGTGCTGTAATGATCACATCGGCCAGTGACACTTCATCATTGTTGAGGCCCCAGCGCTCGCGCCCAAACAGGATGGCGAGCTTCTCGCCTTTGGCAATGCGTAGCCTCATGTCATGGCCCGCCTGTTCAGGCGTCATCACTTCCTTGGTCATGCCGCGCGGGCGGGCCGTCGTTGCGTAGACAAAGTTCATGTCTTTGAGCGCCTCGGCAAGCGTTGCGTGCACCATGGCCTTGTCGATGATCCAGTGGGCGCCCGACGAAGTCGTCACCGCCTTTTCATTTGGCCAGCCGTCGCGTGGGTTCACCAGCCGCAATTCGTGCAGGCCAAAATTCGCCATGGCCCGCGCTGCCGTGCCGATGTTCTCGCCCAACTGCGGGTTCACCAGCACCACCGCTGGTGCGGCTTGAAGCGTCTGACTGCGCGTCTTGTCGGTGCCTGACATGGCAACGGCAATTAGCCGGAACGGCGAGGCGGCGGAAGAACAATTTTAAGTTGAACCGCCGGCACACAACAAAAATTTCAACGTTACCGTGGTCGCTCCAGGAGTGTCCTTACCCGGGGGCGATTGGCTATCAGAACGCCAGCCAACAATTCCCTCTTGACCACCATGCGGACCGGAAAGGGCAGGAGCGCATTGACCTGTATCGGCGATCCGATCGTCTATCTCGTCAACCGTCAGTGGCCAGCGCTCCTCAACATCTCGCATTTGAATTTCTTCAATTTTCAGCCCATCATCTTTATTTCGCACCCGGACTGAATGACTATAATTATCCGAACCGGGGATTTCAATATTGCCGGCGGGCAGCTCTTCGTTGGGCCAAGAATTCTGAGTGTGAATGCAATCATTTCGCACAATCTGTGGGCGCGCATTTCGGTCGAACTGTTGGGATTTTCCCTCGCGGCCTTGGCATCTTTTACGGGTGCTTCGATGACACATGCCGTTGGTGCAAGCCTTTCACTAATGGCCCTCGGAGGACTGTTGATCGCCGGTGCGGTGCGTGAGTTCGTGCGGCGCTACGTTCTGGCTATTCAACTTTACCAATTGGGGCCGTTGGAGGTCTGCGGATTCAATCGAGCTGAGGCGGAACATCTGCAGGCTGTGCTGACCGGTATGAACAGGCGTCGGTTGACCAATAATGGTAGATCAGCGGTTAGCCGGGAAGCTGGCCTAAGTAGAATCTTTAATCTGCAGAAATGGAGAGCACAATGAGCACCAGAATTTGCGACGCCTGCGGCGAAAAGCATTCGCTGGAAGAAAGCATTCGCTGGAAAACGGCAAGACCTGCCAGACAGGGCACTTCATTTGCTATAGTTGCCGGAATGCGGGAAAATTGACGGAATCATCTCTAAAGAAGTGCCCAATCTGCAAAAAAGACCTGCATTGACACGCTTCTTTTGTCGAATGCATGGGGAAGGACGATATGGGTAAGCTAATCGAAACGATCCATGGCAAGTACTGCAAGTACGAAATTTTCAGAGTTCAGGAACTTCTGGGCATGTCGTTTTCAGTTTATAAGGATGGCAAGTATCATACTTCGTTTTCATCGCTGAAGGACGCTGTGGAGTGGGCAAAAAGGGGATGAAATAACCCATCCCCGCGCGCTAGCCTCTCGCATCCATCCTCCGCGCCGTCCGCAGTTCCGGGAACCAGCGCGACCAGAACCAGGCTACCGCCATGGTCCCCGCTCCGCCAACGGTGACGGCGGCAACCGCCCCGATCCCCGCCGCCACCACGCCAGCGCGGAATTCGCCCAACTCATTGGAGGCGCCGATGAACACCCGGTTCACCGCATTCACCCGGCCGCGCACCTCGTCCGGCGTCCACAATTGCAGCAGCGTTTCGCGCACATAGACGCTGATCATGTCGCAAGCCCCCATCAGCGCCAGCGCGGCAATCGACAGCGGAACCCATGTCGACAGCCCGAACACCATGGCAAAGAAGCCGAAGCCCGCCACGAAGATAAACAGCACCACGCCGGCTCGGTCCTTGATGCCGAATTTGGCAAGGTAGAGCGCCATCAATACGGCCCCCACGCCGGGCGCGGCGCGCAGCAGGCCCAGCCCCCACGGGCCAACTTCGAGGATGTCGCGCGCATAGACCGGCAGTAGCGCCACGGCCCCGCCCAGCAGCACGGCGAAAAGATCGAGAGAGATCGCACCCAGCACGATCCTCTCTTTTCGGATGTAAGCAAAACCGGCAAACAGCATGGCGAGAGACGTCTGCTCGGCATGATTGGCCTGACGCACCTTGCCGATGGTCGCGACAAACATGATCGCCAGGATGACAAGTCCGAGTGCTGCGCCATAGGCCACGCTTCCCGAAATTCCATAGAGCAGGCCGCCCGCCACCGGCCCGACGATATTGGCGATCTGCCACGACATGGAACTGAGCGAGATGCCATGGGCGATGGCTTCCGGCGGCAGCAGGTTGGGGGCCAGCGCATCCGACGCCGGATTGAAGAAAGCCCGCGCCACGCCCAGCATCGCCAGAATGCCGAACACCGGCCAGACCACCGTGGGGTTGGACCAGGCGAAGGCCATGAGGCCCAGGGCGCACGCCGCTTCGAGGCACAGGCACAGCACCATGATGAAGCGCCGGTTGAAGCGATCGGCCACCAGGCCGGTGACCAGCACCAGCAGCAGCGGCGGCATGAACTGCGCCAGCCCGACCAGCCCCAAATCCAGCGGATCGCGGGTGATGTCATAGACCTGCCAGCCCACCGACACCGACATGATCTGCACGGCAAAACTCGCCGACCACAACGCCAGCCAATAGAACACGAACGGCCGATGGTGAAGGGCGTTGGCTGACGGCTTGGGCAATTCCATGATGGCTGGTCCCTGCCATGCCAGTGCCACGCTGTCAAAGCCCGCTCGCATTTCCGCAGCTTTGTCTTCCATGTTACAAGGTGCGATGTTGCGCCTCCGTCTGCCAATTCTGATTGCCCTCGGCCTGATCCTGGCCGGCAATGCCGCGCCCGCGCGGGCAGCGCTCATCTGCTCGCAAGCGTCCGCCGTTTTCGCGGCGGCGAACGAGGGCTATGCCAGGCAGGCGCCACCGCCAGTCGCCCAGCCGGACACCGAGGCAGCGGAAGATCAGGCCCGGAACCTGGCCGACCTTGCCACCGCACTGCGCGCCAGGCTCGCCGAGACGCAAGAGCGGCATGGCGCCGCCAGCGCCGAGGCAGCCAGCGCCCACATCGACCTCGCCCAGATCCTGCGCCGCGCCGCCCAGTTCAAGTCCGTCCTCGACGAACTGGACCAAGCCGAAAACATCCTCGCCGCGCTTGCGCCGGATGGCCTCGAAATGGCGCGCCTGTTGCGCGAGCGCGGCATCACTTACTCCAACATGCGCCGCCGCGATGCCGCGGTGACAGCCCTTGAAGCGGCCATCAGGCTGCACCGCCAGGGTCCGGCGCAGAACGCCGCACGCGAGGCCTTGAACAGCCAGGCGCTGGCCCAGGTGTTCAGGGGCTTGAGCCGCTTTGACGCGGCCTTGAAAGCCCTCGACCGCGCCCAGGCCATCTATGACCGCAACCCGGAGGCCAACGCCGCCAGCCTGGCCGAAGTACTGATCGACAAGTACACGATCCTGACCAGGCTTGATGACAAGTTGGGCGCGCTTGCCGTCATCCGGCACGCCGTGGAGCTTGCGCAATCGAAACTCGGGCGTTTTCACTGGACGACGGCGCGCGCCCTTCACAACTTCGCCATCGCCTTACGCAGCTCTGGCGACTTTCGCGCCAGCTTCGAGGCCATCGGCCAAGCCTATGCGATCTACGATACGCAAGCCAACAACCGCCGCGCCGCCGAGGTGCTCGACGAAGCCGCCCGCAGCATGGGGAAACTTTCCTGTTACGGTGAAGCCACTGGTTTCGAGGAGGCTGCCCGCCGCCGCTATGTCGAGCAATATGGCGCGCTGCATGTGACTGTCGCCGAGGCCGAAACCCGGCTCGGCACCTATGCCCGCGACTCCGGAAAGCCAGCCGTGGCGGACGTCAATTTCCACACGGCCTTGGCAATTTTCGATGAACTTCTGGGGCCGGAAAACCTGCGCTCTGCCGCCGTGGCGCGCGAACTGGCCCTGGCGCAATCGCTTGCGGGCGGCACCGATGCCGCCATGCTGAGCCTGCTTGGCTCGATCCGCAGTCTCGAGAACGGCAATGCGCCCGACGAATTGCGTGCCAGCCTGCGGGCGATGGCCGATGTGTTGAAAGAAGCGGGCAACGTCAATGGCGCTATTCTGTTTGCCAAGAAGGCGGTGAATGCCCAGCAGGACATCCGCGCCGCCAACCGCGACCTGCCGCCCGAACTCTCGACATCCTTCGCCGAGCGCTACCGCGATCTCTATTTGTCGCTTGCCGATTTATTGATCGATGAAGGGAGATTGGCGGAGGCCCAGCGCGTTATCGATCTGATCAAGAATCAGGAGATCATCGACTTCGTGCGCGGCGGCCGGCCCGAGCTTCTGCCCAGCGACAGCCAGGCGCTGCTGACGAGAACCGAGAAGAAGACCTTGAGCGCCATCGATGCGTTGCTGCAACGGCCGTTTGCCGTGACCGATGAACTGGAAACGCTTCTCAAAAAAGCCAAGTCGGCAACGCTTTCAACTGGGGAGAAGGCCCGTGTGGACGCCCTGAAACAGGCTTTCCACCAGGATTACAAGTCTTTCCAAATCGAGGCCAAGGCACTGATCGATGCCATGGCCAACGAGCCGGCTGCCGTTCAGAGCGAGGTCGTGCAATTGCATCTCGACATGCTGGGCCAGACCAGGCGCAAACTCAAACCCTTCAAGGGCCGCGCCGTGCTCCTGCAAATCGCCAGCTTGCAGGACGAGGTGCACATCTTCGTTACCGGCCCCAATTCGCAAGCCCATCGTACAGCCCCCGTGCCGCGCGCCATTTTGGCCCGCCTGGCCTTTGACGGCTGGAGTGCGGCAGCCCATGCCAGTCCCGGCGCCGATGATAAGTTACGCGCCCTTTACGATGTGTTGATCCGTCCTGTCGAACAGGACTTGAGGGATTCCGGCGCCGAGGTGGTGATGCTGAATCTCGAGGGCTTCCTGCGCTATATCCCCTTTGCGGCGCTGAAAAACCGGGAGCGCTACTTCATCGAGGACTACGCGTTGACGATCCAGACGCCCGCCGCCGATACGCAATATGTGGCGGGCGAGCGCGACCGTACCAAAGCCGTGGGTTTTGGCGTTACCGATGCGCTGAAGGACTTCGTGGGCCTGCCTGGCGTGGCGAAGGAACTTGAGACCATCTTCGATGGCGCCGACAGCAGCGGTGTGTTGGGCGGCATGCCGCGCCTCAATGGCGCATTCAACAGCGATGATTTCGCCTTGGCCTTGGAAGAGCGCCCGCAATTCGTGCACATCGCCAGTCACTTCAAGCTGGCGCCGGGCGATGAAAGCAAATCCTTCCTGCTGCTCGGCACCGGCGATGAACTGACGCTCGAGACCATCCGCACCGATGCGCGTTTCCAGTTCATGGATGTGGATTTGCTTACTTTGTCGGCTTGCGAGACAGCGGGCGAGGTCGGCTCCGACGGCAAGGAGGTGGAGAGCTTCGCCACCCTGGCCCAGGCCAGCGGCGCCTCCTCGGTGATGGCGACGCTGTGGCCGATCGCCGACGAGTCCACCGCCACCCTCATGGCGGACTTCTACCGCGCCTTGCTCGACGCCAGGCTCGACAAGGCCCAGGCCTTGCAGCAGGCCCAGGTGGCGATGATCCGCGCAGGCAATAGTGCCGTCGCCATGGCAACATCGAACATCGTGTCGCGCGGCGTTCAAGCATCGGGAGATGCCGAGGTCGTAGCTCCGATTGAACGCCAGCCGCTCTCGCATCCCTATTACTGGTCGGCCTTCATTCTGATGGGCAACTGGTTATGACCGGCAAAACGCCGCTGGCCTTCCGTCTGAATTGCTCCAGCGCAAGGCCCCTGCTATAGGCCCCGGCACGAGATTCCCAGCATCGCAACAGAAGGCATTCGCATGGCAAAGATCAAGGTGGCTAACCCGGTCGTCGAATTGGACGGCGACGAGATGACCCGCATCATCTGGGACCTCATCAAGCAGAAGCTGATCCGCCCCTATCTCGACATCGACCTGCACTACTACGATCTCTCCGTCGAGAATCGCGACAAGACCGATGACCAGGTGACCATCGACTCGGCCAACGCCATCAAGAAACATGGGGTCGGCGTCAAGTGCGCCACCATCACGCCGGACGAGGCGCGCGTGAAGGAATTCAACCTGAAGCAGATGTGGAAGAGCCCCAACGGCACCATCCGCAATATCCTGGGCGGCGTCATCTTCCGCGAGCCGATCATCTGCCAGAATGTGCCGCGCCTGGTGCCCGGCTGGACCGAGCCGATCATCATCGGCCGCCACGCCTTCGGCGACCAATACCGCGCCACCGATTTCACCTTCCCCGGCAAGGGCACGCTGACTGTCAAGTTCGTCGGCGAGGATGGCTTGGTCATCGAGAAGGAAGTCTTCAAGTCGCCGGGTTCGGGCGTCGCCATGGCAATGTATAATCTCGACGAGTCGATCAAGGAATTCGCGCGCGCCTCGTTGAACTACGGATTGTCGCGCAAGTACCCGGTCTATCTCTCGACCAAGAACACCATCCTCAAGGCCTATGACGGGCGCTTCAAGGATATTTTCCAGGCCGTCTTCGATGCCGAATTCAAGTCTCAGTTCGAGGCCGCCAAGATAACTTACGAGCACCGCCTGATCGACGACATGGTGGCCTCCGCCATGAAGTGGACCGGCGGTTACGTCTGGGCCTGCAAGAATTACGATGGCGACGTGCAGTCCGATCTGGTGGCGCAAGGCTATGGCTCGCTGGGCCTCATGACTTCGGTGCTGATGACGCCCGATGGCAAGACGGTCGAGGCCGAGGCGGCGCATGGCACGGTGACCCGCCACTACCGTCTGCATCAGCAAGGAAAACAAACCTCGACCAATTCCGCCGCCTCGATCTTCGCGTGGACCGGCGGGTTGAAGCATCGCGCCAAGCTGGACGGGAATACGGCCCTGCAGAAATTCGCCGGAACGTTGGAAAAGACGGTTGTCGCAACGATTGAGTCCGGTCACATGACCAAGGACCTTGCCGTCCTAGTTGGCCCGGATCAGACCTGGGCTTCGACCGAGGGTTTCCTCGATGCCGTCGATACCAACCTGCAGAAGGCCATGGGCTGAGTCACCGCCTGAGCGGCGATCAGGCTGCGGCCTCTTCGATGGTCTTCAACACGTTCGGCAGATCCACCGGTTTGCCGAAGACCCCCAGGGCGCCGTTTGCCATCGCCTTCTTCAGAAGATCGTCGGCACTGTATGCGGTCATGAAATAGACCTGGGCATCGGGGTGGGCCCGTCTGATTTCGATGAAGCTGTCGACGCCATTCTTGCCTGGCATCATGACATCGAAGAAACCGATGTCGACCTTGTTGAGGCTGAAGGCCTCGATGGCTTGCTGGCCATCGTAGGCGACGATCACCTTGTGGTCGTCCATGGCGAAAAGCTCGGCCAGCGATTCGGCGTTTTCCACGTCGTCATCGACAACCAGGATGTTCAACGAGCGGCTCATGTCAGGTCTCCAGCGTTTGAATCAGGCGGCAAGGGAATCGAGGCGTTGCAGCAGCCGCAAGGGATCGAATGGTTTGTTGAGAACGCCAGTCACCGCGACATCGCGCAACGCCTCATGGGAGTCATCGCCATGCTGGCCGAAACTGGTGACGATGATCGCCAGCGAGCCGCCGTCGAGCAGCACGTCGAACTCGCGCTTCAGCAAGTTGCAACGCAGGCCGGCCCCGTCGATCAGGCGCTTGAGGCGATCTCCGAACGACGTATCGTCTTCGGAAATGAGAACGATGCCGCTTGGCATGACCTCATCGACAGTCTTCAGCAGCTTTGCGACGTCGATCGGCTTCGACAGCACGCCCATGGCGCCGTTCTGCAAGGCTTCCATCTCGAACAACTCGCCGAGCGAATTGGCGTTGTCTTCGTCGTCATCGACAACCAGGATGCGCAGGTTCTTGGCCATCAGGCGGCTTCCTTCTTGTGGACGGACTGTTGTCCGGGCTTCGGATTTGGCTTCTGGCCGATGTTCATTGCGGATTTCTTGTTACCGGCCTCAGTCGAATTTCGATCAGGCGGCCAGCACATCCGGATTGGCAGCTGGCCACCACGCCACAAAAGTTGCTCCCTGACCGGGGCTGGATTGGACTTCAAGTCCGCCGCCATGCTGCTCCATGATCTTTTGAACGGCCGGCAACCCGAGGCCCGTTCCGAAATTCTTGGTGGTGAACAGCGGCTCGAAGATCTTCTCGGCATTTTCGGGCGCGATGCCGGGACCGTTGTCGGCAACCGAGAATTCGACGCCGCGCGCCGTCAGGCGTGTCGCGATCACGATGAGCGGCGACTTGACCGCCGTTTTCGTGGTGCCATCGGCCTTGGCTGTCAGCGCCTCCGAGGCATTGGACATGAGATTGATCAAGGCCCGCCGCATGCGGGCCGGATCGAAGGCCTGAGCGCTGCCGCCAAGCGTGAGATCGCACTCGATCGAGATCTCCGGCGGCAAGCCTTGTGCCTCCTCTTCGACGAGCTTGGCAATCCAATCGTCGAACACGATGGACTCGGGCTGGATCGTCTTGGTCCGGGCAAAATCCAGAAGTTGCGAAATGATGTTGTCGCAACGTGTCACGCCATTGTTGATGCGGTCAAGCTGCGCTTCGATGCCGAGCCCCTTGCCTCTGACCTTGCGCTCAAGCAGGAATGCCGAGGTGCGCACCGCGCCCAGCGGATTGCGCAACTCGTGCGCCACCGTTGCGGTGAGCTGGCCCAATTGCGCCATGCGGCTCTTTCGCATGTTTTCGTCCTGCGATTCGCGCAGCATTTCGAAGTTCCTGGCGAGGCCGGTGTTGAGGCGCACGGCTTCGTCGTTGATGCGCTGTACTTCCTGGGCAGCCAGTTCCGACTCCTGCCGCGCCGCTTCGGCCTGATCGCGCGACTGCTTCACGCCATCGAGCTGCTTCAGAGTCGATTGGAACATGAGGCCGGCACCGCCAACGCCGATCAGACAGGCAACGGCGGCCAGGCCAAGCAAACCGAAGAGCTTGGACCGCAAGTTGGCGAGCCTGTCGTTCAACATATTGGAAAGTCCGGTGCGGGCAAATTCCATCACGGTGCTGAGTCCTGTGAATGTCCGGGACTTCTGTCCCAGCATCGCGCCGAAACTTTCCATCTGGCCGGGCGTAAGGGATTCCGTGGAGATTTCCAGAACCTTGACGACTTCGGCCGGATATTCCGACATGTCTTCCATGATTTCCAGCAGTGGGTCATAGCTGCCCGAGCGATTGCTCACGCCGCGCGCCGCCTTGATGCTGGCTTCGATCGGCTCAATCGCTTCTTCCCAGGCGCCTATTGCCAGCAACATCGCTTTGGCCTCGTTGCGGTCGATTTTTCCGTCACGCAGGGTCCGCTCGGCAATCGTTGCCAACAGGGCGAATCGCTTGAGAAGCTCCGGTGCTTCGACGCCAATGACAGCACCAAGATGGTTGCTCTCGGCGGCCGGGTCGACGATGATGCCGGCCTTGGTGGCGCTGTCGATCATAAGTTCGGTCAAGGGGACGACCGAGTAGCGCTGGTCGCTGCCGTAAGTCAGAAGTGAAGCCAACACTGTGTCATACGGTTTTCTGACAGCCAGTTCATTGGCCAGCGCCCGGCCGTCCCGCCGAAATTTCTGGACTTCGGCGTCATCAAGTTTACTCGACGCGGCGCCAAGTAGAATCGGAATGACCAGATTGTTCAGTTCCATCCCGACAATTTCGCGCTGGGTAAGTTCGATGCTTTGGCGCAAAGACCCAACCATGAAATAGGACAGGACCAGCATGGGCAAGAGCAAAACCGCCACGATGGCGCCAAGCTTCAATCCGGCGGCACGCGATGCGAGGGCTTCAGTCAATTGAGCTTATCCTTTTGCGCATGGTGCGAAGTTGCGGGCATGGCGGCACTCATGCCGCGTGGCTGGGAGAACGCCGGCATCTTCGATGCTTTGCGGTGGCGTTTCGCTGCCAGCCATGTTGTTCCCTCCATTCCGAACTCTGGCCGCCCAGCCGGCCGCGAGGCCAGTCCGTCCGCTGTTCTGGACAAGGCCCCGCACTGGCGTCAGATTAGCCGCGCCATGGTAAAGATTCCCTTGCAACATGAGACGCGATCCGGCGGCTGCCAATGCGGCGCGGTGCGCTTTTCGATCGCCGGCGCCTTGGGAAAATCCGGCATCTGCCATTGCCGCATGTGCCAGAAAGCCTTCGGCAATTTCGGCGCGGCGCTGGTGAGCGTAGCAGCGGAAAAGCTGACCTGGACCAGGGGGAAGCCGGCCGAATTCCGTTCATCGGCCATCGTGGCGCGCGGCTTTTGCGCCGCCTGCGGCACGCCGCTCTACATGCGCGAGGATGGCGACCCGAATTACGAAATCGCCATCGGCGCCCTTGACGATCCCGGCGCCATTGCTCCGCTGGCGGAGCAATCTGGCATCGAGAGCAAGGTCTCCTGGTTTGACGGCATGCGCGACCTGCCCCGCCAGGCAACCGCCGACTACCGCTCCGCCGGAGACTTGGAGAAGCTGAGAAGCCTGCAGCACCCGGACCGGGATACGGAGCACTGGCCGTAAAATACAAAATGATCCGTACACTGTTCATCTGCGCCCGGAACAAGTTGCGCAGCCCGAACTGATCCGCCTGTTGGAGTTCAAAGTAGGGCGATTCCAGCAAAGCGTGTGGGAATAAAGAGCCCTCATCCGGCCTGTCGGCCACCTTCTCCCATTCTGCGAACGGGAGAAGGCACACGTGGCGCGAGTTCCCTTCATCAAGCCCACTGCCTCGGCAGCTTAGGTGCCTTCGCCCGTGGCGAAGCCATGGGAGAAGGTGGCCGACAGCCCGGATGAGGGCTCTATACGCCTACCCCAGCGCCGCCAGGATCGCCGCTATCGCCTCTTCCGCTTTCTCAGCATCGGGGCCGCCGGCTTGCGCCATGTCGGGGCGGCCGCCGCCGCCCTTGCCGCCGAGCACGAGGGAACCGGCCCGCACCAGATCCACAGCGTTGAAGCGCGATGTCAAATCCGCCGTGACGCCGACGATCAGGCCGGCGCGGCCTTCGTCATTGATGCCGATCAGCGCCACGACACCGGAGCCGAGCCTGGCCTTGCCCTCATCAACCAGGCCCTTCATGTCATTGGGCGAAATGCCCTTCAGGATACGGGCCATCAGCTTGGTGCCGTTGACCTCGGAAATGCCGTCATCGCCACCCTTTGCGCCGCCACCCATGGCGAGCTGCTTCTTGGCTTCGGCCAATTCCTTCTCGAGCTTGCGGCGCTCGTCGAGCAATGCCTCGATGCGTGAGACGATTTCGGACGCCGGTGCCTTCAATGCCGCGGCGGCGGCCTGCACGCGGCGGTCCTGCTCTTCGAGATAGGCACGAGCCGCCTGACCCGCCAGCGCCTCGACACGCCGCACACCGGCGGCCACCGCACTCTCCGAGATCACCTTGATAAGCCCGATGTCGCCGGTGCGGAACACATGCGTGCCGCCGCAGAGTTCGAGCGAATAGATCGGCCTTCCCGCACCATGGGTATTGCGGCCCATCGAGACGACGCGCACCTCATCGCCATACTTCTCACCAAACAGCGCCATGGCGCCTTCGGCAATCGCGGCGTCAACGCTCATCAGCCGCGTCGTGACGGCATCGTTCTGCAACACGATCTCGTTGGCCATGGCCTCGACCTGGGACAACTCGTCATGGCTCATCGACTTGTTGTGGGAGACATCGAAACGCAGACGGTTCGGCTCGACCAGCGAACCCTTCTGCGCCACATGCGTTCCGAGCGTCAGGCGCAACGCCTCGTGCAACAGATGTGTTGCCGAGTGATGGATGCGGTTGCCGGAGCGGCGCTGGTGATCGACGTGCAGTTCAACCGCATTGCCTGGCTTGAACTGACCCTTCTCCACTTCGCCAATGTGAATGAAGACATCGCCCACCCGCTTCTGGGCCTCGCTGACGCGGAAGACAGCACCTTCGGCGGTGCGGATGACGCCATGATCGCCCGTCTGGCCGCCCGACTCGCCATAGAACGGCGTCTGGTTGACGATGATCGATCCCTTGTCACCGGCATTCAGACCGCTGACCTCTTTGCCGTCAACGACAATGGCGCGGATAATGCCCTCCGCCGTCTCGGTGTCATAGCCGAGGAACTCGGTGGCACCGACGCGCTCGCGCAGTTCGAACCAGATGGTCTCGGTCCTGGCCTCGCCCGAGCCCTTCCAGGCGCGGCGCGCGTCCTCGCGCTGGGCTTCCATGGCCGCATCGAAGGCGGCGGTATCGACGACGACACCGCGCGGCCTCAGCGCATCCTGGGTGAGATCGAGCGGGAAACCATAGGTGTCATAGAGCTTGAAGGCGGTGTCGCCCGAGAACGTGTCGCCGTCCGCCAGTGCTGCGGATTCATCATCGAGAATGCGTAAGCCCCGCTCCAGCGTGCGGCGGAAGCGGCCTTCTTCGAGATGCAGCGTCTCAGCGATCATCGCTTCGGCGCGGATGAGTTCGGGGTAGGCCGCTCCCATCTCGCGCACCAGTGTGGGCACCAGCTTGTACATGAGGGGCTCGCGCGCGCCCAGCAGCTCGATATGGCGCATGGCGCGGCGCATGATGCGGCGCACCACATAGCCGCGGCCCTCGTTCGACGGCAGCACGCCATCGGCGATGAGAAAGGCCGACGCCCGCAAATGGTCGGCAATCACCCGGTTCGAGGCCTTGGCCTTGCCCTCGGCCGGAACCCCGGTGCGCTCGACAATGGCCTGGATCAGCGCCTTGAATAGGTCGGTCTCGTAATTGTCATGCGTGCCCTGAAGGACGGCGGCGACGCGCTCAAGCCCCATGCCGGTGTCGATCGACGGTTTCGGCAGGTTGATGCGTTCTTCCCTGGTGATCTGCTCATACTGCATGAACACCAGGTTCCAGATTTCGATGAAGCGGTCGCCATCAGCTTCCGCCGATCCGGGCGGCCCGCCCCAGATCTTGTCGCCGTGGTCATAGAAGATTTCCGAGCATGGCCCGCAGGGCCCCGTATCGCCCATCGCCCAGAAATTATCCGACGTCGGGATGCGGATGATGCGGCTGTCGGGGAGGCCGGCGACTTTCTTCCATAAGGAATGCGCCTCGTCATCGGTGTGATAGACGGTGACCGACAGCTTGTCCTTGGGCAGGCCATATTCCTTGGTGATCAGCGTCCAGGCCCATTCGATGGCATCCGGCTTGAAGTAATCGCCAAACGAGAAATTGCCCAGCATCTCGAAGAACGTGTGATGGCGCGCCGTATAGCCGACATTGTCGAGATCATTGTGCTTGCCGCCGGCCCTAACGCATTTCTGCGCCGTGGTGGCGCGGGTGTAAGGGCGCTTTTCGACGCCGGTGAAAACATTCTTGAACTGCACCATGCCGGAATTGGCGAACATCAGGGTCGGATCGTTGCGTGGCACCAGCGGCGAGGATGCGACGATCTCGTGGCCCTGCCGCCTGAAGAAATCGAGAAAGGTGGAACGGATCTGCGCAAGCCCTGTCATGTGACGCCCAGCAATGAATGAGATGAAAGTCGAGCGCGGTCTTTAGTCGGGCGGCTGCCGCCTGTCCAGAATTACGAACGGCCTGCGCGTGACGGCTTGCGGAACACAAAAAAACACAGCGCCCCCCAGGGGGAAACGGGGAGCGCTGTCTCCTGCGGTGTGGGGCAACACCGTGGGCGGCCGGATGCCCCTCTTGGGCACGAGGCATCCGGTTTGGGAGAAATCGTTAAGACACGAGCTCTGGCGGAGCTCAGTCGTCGGCGGCGTCTTTCTCGATGGCCCCGTTGCTCAAGGCCTGGGCCAGGAGCCCGGCATTGGAGCGGATGGTCGCCTCGATCGCATTGGCCATATCCGGGTTCTGGCGCAGGAAATTCTTGGCGTTCTCACGCCCCTGGCCGATGCGCTCGCCATTATAGGAGAACCACGAACCGGATTTTTCGACAACGCCGGCGGTGACGCCAAGATCGACCAGTTCGCCGACCTTGGAAATGCCCTCGCCATACATGATGTCGAATTCCACCTGCTTGAAAGGCGGCGCCACCTTGTTCTTGACCACCTTGACACGGGTCTGGTTGCCCACCACCTCGTCACGATCCTTGATGGCGCCGATGCGGCGGATATCGAGGCGGACGGAAGCATAGAATTTGAGCGCATTGCCGCCCGACGTGGTTTCGGGCGAACCGAACATCACGCCGATCTTCATGCGGATCTGGTTGATGAAGATGACCATGCAATTGGTCTTGGAGATCGAGCCGGTGAGCTTGCGCAGAGCCTGACTCATCAGCCGGGCCTGCGCGCCGGGAAGCTGGTCGCCCATCTCGCCTTCCAGTTCGGCGCGCGGCGTCAAGGCCGCCACCGAATCGATGACCAGCACCTCGACAGCGCCCGAGCGCACTAGCGTATCGGCAATTTCGAGCGCCTGCTCACCGGTATCAGGCTGCGAAATCAGCAGGTCGTCGATCTTGACGCCAAGCTTCCGCGCATAAACCGGATCAAGCGCATGCTCGGCATCGATGAAGGCGCAAATGCCGCCGCGCTTCTGGGACTCGGCGATGGTCTGCAGCGCCAGCGTGGTCTTGCCGGAGGATTCCGGGCCATAGATTTCAACAACCCGGCCGCGTGGCAAACCGCCAATGCCAAGCGCGATATCGAGACCCAGCGAACCGGTGGAAATCGCCTCGATCTCCAGCGCCGCGCTGGCCCCGAGCTTCATGATGGAGCCCTTGCCGAAGGCGCGCTCGATCTGACTGAGCGCCGCGTCCAGTGCCTTGTTCTTATCCATGGAAGCGTTCTCAACC
>JANPCS010000453.1:0-3734 GCA_031431065.1 Hyphomicrobiales bacterium
CGTCCTGATCGCCAATTCCAACCTGGTGCCGCACTGGGGCACCTGGGACCATTTCAACGAGCTCGATAAGAAGGGCCTGATGATGTACGGCCAGATGACGGCCGGCTCGTGGATCTATATCGGCACGCAAGGCATCGTCCAAGGCACCTACGAGACCTTCGCCGAAGTCGGCCGCAAGCATTATGGCGGCAATCTGAAGGGCAAGTGGTTCCTGACCGCTGGCCTAGGGGGCATGGGCGGCGCCCAACCCTTGGCCGCCACCATGGCCGGCGCCTCGATGATTGCGATTGAATGCCAGCCCTCGCGCATCGATTTCCGTTTGCGCACCCGCTACGTCGATACCAAGGCCTCGACCATCGATGAGGCGCTGGAAATCATCACCCGCTCGCATAAGCAAGGAAAGCCGGTCAGCGTCGGGCTCTTGGGCAATGCCGCCGAACTGCTGCCCGAGTTCGTGAAGCGCGGCATCCGCCCCGATGCCGTCACCGACCAGACCTCGGCGCATGATCCGGTCAATGGCTATCTCCCGGCCGGCTGGTCCTTGTACGAATGGGAAGACAAGCGCGTCTCGAACCCGCAAGCGGTCAAGGCAGCCAGCATGGCCTCGATGAAAGTCCATGTGCAGGCGATGCTCGACTATTGGCATCAGGGTGTGCCGACGCTCGACTATGGCAACAACATCCGCCAGATGGCGCTGGAAATGGGGCTCAAAGGCGCCTTCGAATTCCCGGGTTTTGTTCCAGCCTACATCCGCCCGCTGTTCTGCCGCGGCATCGGCCCCTTCCGCTGGGCAGCACTCTCCGGCAACCCTGAAGACATCTACAAGACCGACCAACGGGTGAAAGAACTTATTCCTGACGACCCGCATCTCCACAACTGGCTCGACATGGCGCGCGAACGCATCGCCTTCCAGGGCCTGCCCGCCCGCATCTGCTGGGTGGGCTTGGGGCAGCGTCACCGCTTGGGGTTGGCCTTCAACGAGATGGTGCGGAACGGCGAAGTCGATGCCCCCATCGTCATCGGCCGCGATCACCTCGACTCAGGCTCCGTCGCTTCGCCCAACCGTGAGACCGAAGCCATGCTCGACGGCTCGGATGCGGTGTCCGACTGGCCGCTGCTCAACGCCCTTCTCAACACCGCGTCAGGCGCCACCTGGGTGTCGATCCACCACGGCGGCGGCGTCGGCATTGGTTATAGTCAGCACGCCGGCATGGTTATCGTCGCCGACGGCACCGATGACGCGGCCCGCAGACTGGAGCGCGTCCTCTGGAACGACCCCGCCACCGGCGTCATGCGCCACGCCGACGCCGGTTACGAGATCGCCATGCAATGCGCGAGGGAGCAGGGACTGAACTTGCCAGGAGTTTCAGAGTAGGACGTAAACAACTCGAATCTTGTCAATTTCTGCGAGGTCAAAGCTGTTCTGCGGCGGGGGAGGAAAAAACCTCCCCCGCCTCTACGAATTCCTCCGCAAGTATCTGCGGCCAAGGCCGGAAGCCGCAATTCAGCTCGTCCGCGTTGACCCGAAACAGGAACCGCGAACCAGACTATGCGACGATTGCGCGTGGTTCGAATCTCGCATTCCCGGTGTCACCTCAAATCGCTGCTATGTCTCACGAAATTGCCTTGGTAAACAGTAACTACGCCCCGCAGGACGCCGCCCGTTGCTTGAATCCGGCAAGAATGAGCAACGGCAGCCACCGGGCCACCGATCACACATAACTTGCCTGCGCGAAGAGTAGTGCCGCAAGTGTCAAAGTCCAAAGCTATCGGATCGCCGCCGGTGGTAATCACATTCCCGGTGATGGTTGCATTGCCGGGCCCAGCATTAAAGACCATGCAACGGACGTAACCCTCGCCGCCAAAGAAAACCGGCCCTCCGGAAATGTCAGCAGCCGCGGCGCTGCTAAGACATCCAATTGCCACCATGCTAAAAAACAACGAACGTAACGTCATGATCTCCATTCCTCCAATTGTCTTGGCAGTAACGGCCCCATGTTCCAAGATACACGTCTTGGGTGCAGGCGCAACGTCCGAATAGTTGGGATCGCGCAAGAACCCGCAGTACGGCTATGACTTGCGTCAGACGAAGTTGAACGCTTCCTCTGGAACGACCCCGCCACCGGTGTCATGCGCCACGCCGGCGCGGGCTACGAGATCGCGGCGGAGCGCGCGGCAGAAGGGCTTGAAACGACCGGGGTTGGTGTGATTAGAAGGGATCGAACCCGGAGATCGTAAGCCCGGACAATTGAAGAGTTTCCTGCCAGAGGTTTCGCCTTGAAGGAAAATCTGTTCGCCGACAAGGCCGCCTTGGCGCAACTGTGCAGGCGCCATCATGTCAGCCGTCTGGCGCTTTTCGGGTCTCGGCTCAAGGGTACGAACCGTCCGGACAGCGATGTTGACTTGCTTGTCGAATTCGAGCCGGGCCATGCTCCAGGCCTTTTGGCGCTTGCCGGGATTGAAGCGGAATTATCTCTTCTCATTGGCGGCCGCCCGGTCGACTTGCGCACGCCGCAGGACTTAAGCCGGCACTTCCGCGACGAGGTTATGCGCAATGCCAACGTCCAGTATGCCGCCTGACGACATCACCCGTTTCCGCCACATGATCGAAGCCGGGGAAGCGGCAAGCCGCTTTGTTGCAGCCCGTCCGCGCGGCGATCTCGAAACCGATCTCATGCTGCAATTTGCGCTGGTGCGCGCTATCGAAATCATCGGCGAGGCGGCATCCAAAGTCTCGCCGGAAACGCGCTCCGCGACACCCGCTATTCCCTGGCCGCTCATTGTCGCGATGCGCAATCGGCTCATCCATGCCTACTTCGATATCGACCGTGACATACTGTGGAGAACCGTGCGCGAGGAACTGCCCGAGCTTCTCGCGCTCCTTCATCAGGCTATCGCCAAACGATAGACATTCCCCGCGGCGCCGTAAGATGAGAGACCCATGATAAACAGCGCCTTTCACGAACTGAACTTGCCGGACGCCGGCAAACTCGTCTGCAAGTCCCGTCTCATGCGGTTCATCGCAGCGGAAATCCGCCAGCGCGGCTTGACCCAGTCGGCCGCCGGTGAACTCATGGGCCTCGACCAGCCGAACGTTTCCGCCCTCGTCAACGAGAAGATCAGCCGCTTCCCGGTGGAAAAGCTCATGACCTTCGTCTCGCGCCTCGGCTTCGGCGTTTCACTCCGCATCGAGGGCGGCGGCGTGGCTCTCGATATGCCTGTCACGCCCCAAGCGCTGGAGGGGAATTGGGGAAATGAGGTCGTGGCGCGGTAATACCGCTAGCGGGCGCCGTCCACTATGTAACCGCAATTCGACAGCTAAATACACTGTCGCATTTCAATTCCACCGTTTCTCCTCAGCGAAAGATGAAAAGTAGTTTACCAGCTTGAGACACATTTCTTCTTCACCCTCAATTTTCATATTACGCGTCTGAAAGTGATCAAGTACTATCCTTGCGACTGACAGTAGCTTTTTGCGGCCCAAGAAGCCCGTCGGCAGGCGGGTGTTTATGGAAAAAGTTTCTCTGCCGCGGGTATAATCGAGTTGGAGGGACACAAGATGTTTCTCCACAATGTCCATATTGCGCAAGTCAACACCAGAGTGCGGAGTCAAATTTGTCAACTTAAAGTAAGACGCTCTGAACTTATCGTCGTCCACGATAAGTGACATTTCGATCCAGCGCTTTGCCAATCCAGCCTCCTACTAACGCAATGGCAATACAAGAATAACTTTA